>NZ_JBNCLD010000008.1:242493-352010 GCF_049844505.1 Micromonospora sp. DT229
GGGCCGGCCCCCGCGGGCTGATCCACCCCCCCCCCGGGCGGGGGCGGGGGGGGGCCCCCCCCCCCGCCCGACGCCTTTTCGGCGATACGGCGGCCATCCACCCGCTCGGATACCGCCAGCGCGCCGAAACGGCATCGACCAGGCGAGGGGTGGCAGGCTGGCAGGCATGGACAGGGAGCAGGTGACCGGCTGGATCGCGGCCTACGAGCGGGCCTGGCGTACGCCGGGAACGGAGATGCTCGCCACGATCTTCACCGAGCAGGCGAGCTACCGGCAGGGGCCGTACCGGGAGCCGGTGGTCGGTCTGCCGGCGATAACCCGGATGTGGGAAGCCGAGCGGGACGGCCCGGACGAGGTGTTCCAGATGACCAGCGAGGTCGTCGCGGTCGAGGGCGACACCGCGGTGGCGCGACTGGAGGTCCGATACGGCGACCCGGTCGACCAGGAGTACCGCGATCTGTGGATCATGCGGTTCGCCGAGGACGGGCGGTGCGCCTCCTTCGAGGAGTGGCCCTTCTGGCCGCCGAAGCCGACCGCTGCCCGTCCGACCGACAGCTGACCGGAACCCGGCGACGCGACCGATCACCGCTGCCTCCGGGCAAGGGCACCCGATGCGGGGCCCGGCGGACGCTCCACCCGGCCGCCCGCCGAGCAGCCCTCGACCCGCGCCGGCACCGCGAGCGCCCCTCCGACCCAGGGGCAGGAGGGCCGCTCGCGGGTACGCGTCGGTCAGGAATGCGGGCGGTAGTCGAACCAGTCGAAGGCCGCGCTGCCCTCGGTGACGTAGAGGCCGAACACCCGACCGGTGAAACCGGCGGCGACCTCGGTGGACAGGTAGCGGCCGTCGAGTTCGGCGAGCACGACCGGCCCGGTGTCGGTCAGCACCTCGAAGCTGACCGTGTCGCAGGCGGCCGGGCGTACCCCGAAGGGGGCGCCGGGGGCCGTCACCTGGTCGGCGGCGGTCACCGTCGGCGGGAGCAGGTCGTCGGTACGGGTGTCGATGGTCAGGGTGACCGGGCCGGCCGGCACCGACAGCTCACCGAAGACCTGCCGGAACGGCCCGACGCGGCCGACTACCTGCACCAGCCCGTCGGCGACCTCGATGTCGTAGTGGTGCGCCTCGTCGATGCGCAACGTCAGTCCGGCCCGACCCGCACCAGGGTCGACGTGCACGCTGGCCCGGCAGTCGTGGTGCTGCTGTCGACGGGCCACCAGGGTGGCCCCGGACCGGTCCAGGGTCGTACCGGTGGCGTGCAGGGTCAGCCAGCCGGGCCGCTCGGTCAGCGACCAGCTCTCCTTCGGCCGCTCCCGCAGCGAGATCCACTCCGGCGTGAGCGCCTCGGTGGCGTCGAAGTCGTCCCGGTAGGCACCCGGGTCGCGGGGCGCGGCCAGGGCGGGTGGGCTGCCGGCCGGGGCGCTCATGGTCTCCTCCACCGGGTCCACCACCGGCCAGCCGTCCACCCAGCGCACCGGCACCAGGAAGGTCTCCCGGCCGAGCACGTGGTACGGCGGCCACTGGCCCTTGGCCCGGATGCCCAGCAGCACCATCCACCAGCTGCCGTCGGTGGCCTGCACCAGGTCGGCGTGGCCGGTGGCCTGCACCAGCCGGTCTGTGCTGCGGTGGGTCAGGAACGGGTTGACCGGGCCGGGCTCGAAGGGGCCCCGGATGCTGCGTGAGCGGGCGATCGAGACGGCGTGCCCGGTGTGCGTACCTCCCTCGGAGACCAGCAGATACCACCAGTCGCCGATCCGGTACAGGTGGGGGGCCTCCGGGTACTGCCCGCCGGTGCCCGACCACATCGGCACCGGGCCCTCCAGCACCGTGCCGGTCTCCGGGTCGATCCGGTACGACTCGACCCCGGAGACGGTCAACCAGCAGTCCCCGTTGTCGTCCCAGGTCAGCGAGGGATCGATGTGCGGCACGTCGAGATGGACCGGCTCGGACCAGGGTCCGGCCGGGTCGGTGGCGGTGACCAGCAGGTGGCGGCCGGTGGTGACGTTGGTGGTGACCATGTAGAAGCGGCCGTCGTGGTGGCGGATGGTCGGGGCGTAGATGCCGGCGGAGGCGTGCGTGTCCGGTGGTAGTTCCAGCTGGCTGGGACGGTCCAGCACGTTGCCGATCTGCCGCCAGTTCACCAGGTCCCGGCTGTGGAAGATCGGTACGCCGGGGAAGTACTCGAAGCTGGAGCAGACCAGGTAGTAGTCCTCGCCCACCCGGCACACGCTGGGATCGGGGTGGAAGCCGGGTACGACGGGGTTGCCGAAGGTGGCGGAATCGGTCATGTGCATCGATGCTAGGCGGCACGGTGCACGACTCGTACCCCCGGTCTTCAGGGGTTGGGTGGAGTGACCGCGATGATCAGGTGGGCCGGCTCGTCGCTGGCGTTGCGGTAGAGGTGGGCCAGGCGGGAGTCGAAGGTGACCGCCTCCCCGGCGGCCAGGAGATGCTTCTCCCCGCCGATCTCGGCGACCACCTCCCCGGCGATCACGATCGCGCACTCGGTGGAGGGGTGGGCCCAGGGCTCGGCCGAACTGGCGTCGCCCGGGGCCAGGTAGGCCTGAAGCACCTCCAGGTCCCCCCGTCCCGGGGTCAGCCGTTCGTAGGTGATCTGGCCGGGGGGAGCGGTCAGTCGGCTACGGGTGCCGGCGCGGCTCAGGTGCACCGCGGGGGCCTCGGGTTCGGAGAACAGTTCGGCGATCGAGGTGTCGAAGACCTGGGCGAGTTTACGCAGTGTGGCCAGGCTGGGGTCGGTCGCGCCGTTCTCGATCTGGCTGAGCAGCGCGGGGGACACCTCGGCGGCTGTGGCGAGCTGACGCAGCGTGAGGGAGTGCTGCTGTCGGAGGTCGCGGAGCCGGTCACCGAGCATCTAGAACCTCGATCCGATAACAGTGTGGCTGAAGTTGTTTGACCAAGCTATACAGCCTGTCTAGGGTGGTCAAACAACAACCGGGCAATGTTTGGTGTAGGTAGACACGCCTCGTTCGGGCAGGAACCGGACGAACGCGAGTCCAGCTACATCCAACCCTGAGACGACGTTCCTGAAAACCCGAGACACCGCGACCGGCGACACCGGCGTCACGTCCCAGGTCGTTGACAATTCGCGGCCCACGCTGAGCGGACCGCGCCGTACGAAGGTAGGAACAGCATGTCGGTGTTCCCCCGCCGGCTTCGCGTCGGAGCATCCGCTCTGGCGGCGCTGGCCATCATCTCCACCACCGCCTGCACGGCCGGCGGTGGCGGAAACGCTACTGGTGGCGGCGCGGCCACCCTCACCGTCAACACCTCGTTCGTCCTCAAGACCCTCGACCCGGGTCGGGTGTACGAGGCCACCGGCCTGACCGCGGTGCACGCCCTCTACGACACCCTGCTCACCTTCGAGGGCTCGGACGTCGGCAAGCCGGTCCCCGCCCTGGCCGAGTCGTACGAGGTGTCCCCGGACGCCAAGACCTTCACCTTCAAGCTGCGTCAGGGGGTGAAGTTCTCCGACGGCAGCCCGCTCACCGCCGACGACGTGGTGTTCTCGCTCAACCGGCTGAAGAACCTCAAGGCCAGCCCGGCGGTCACCGTCAGCGAGCTGAGTGTCAGCAAGACCGACGACAGCACCGTCGTGGTCACCTCGGCGACTCCCAACCCCAACGTGCCGGTGGTGCTGTCGATGCCCTCCACCGCCGTGATCAACGCCGAGGTCGCCCAGCAGAACGGCGCCAAGGACGGCGAGGACGCCGCGCAGGGCGACACCGCCCAGCAGTACCTGGACACCAACTCCATCGGCAGCGGCCCCTACCTGCTCAAGTCGTACGAGCCGGAGTCCCAGGTGGTGCTGGAGGCCAACCCCGACTACTGGGGTGCCAAGCCGAAGTACGACCGGGTCGTGCTGCGCAACATGGACGTGCAGACCCAGAAGCTGACCATGCAGCGCGCCGAGGCCAACGAGATCTCCCTGGACATCTCCGGCCGGCTGCTCGACGGACTGCCGGACACTCTCCAGACCTCCGGGGTGCAGGACACCGTCTACTTCCTGTTCCTCAACGCCGACCCGGCCGTCTCCGCGGTGACCGCCGACCCGAAGTTCAACCAGGCCCTGCGGGCCGCCATCGACTACCAGGGCATCGCCGCCCTCTACGGCACCGGCGCCGCACCGGGCGCCGGTCTGGTCGCCCCCGCCTTCCCGGGCGCGCTGCCCGAGGGCGAGGCGTCGACCCGGGACCTGGCCAAGGCCAAGGCGCTGCTGGCCGAGGCGGGCCTGACCAACCCCAAGGTCAAGTTCAGCTACCCGGCCATCACCTACAAGGGGGTGGACCTGGGCACGGTGGCCACCAAGGTGCAGGGCGACGCCGCCGAGGCCGGCATCACCCTGGAGCTGAACCCGCAGCCGCTGACCACCTTCCTGGACGAGATGCGCGCCGGGAAGATGCCGATGGGCTTCACCCCGCAGAGCCTGAACTACCCGGTCGCCGACTCCCTGATCAACAACATGGCGCCCGGACAGCCCACCGCCCTGCGGTCCGGCTGGACGGTGGAGCGGGCCGACCCGGCGGTCGTGGCCGCCGGCAAGAAGGTCACCGAGACCCTCGACCTGGCCCAGCGGGCCACCGCGATGCAGGAATGGCAGCGACTGATGAACCAGTCCTCCCCGTACATCGTGCTGGCCAGTAACTCCTCCACGGTGGTGGCCACGGCCGACCTGACCGGTGCGGACTACACCGCGGCCGGCTGGCAGGTCGACGTCGCCGCGGTCGGCCGCAAGTAGCCGGCAGCACCGATGACGACAGTTCAGGACGGCGAGCCGGGCGCGGTCACCACGACCGCGTCCCGGCCCCGGCCGGGCCGCGCGTACCCGCTGCTGGTCTTCCTGGCCAAGCGGCTGGCGATCACCGCCGGCCTGCTGCTGGGGGTCACCGTGGTGACCTTCGGGCTGGTCAACGTGGTGCCCGGTGACCCGGTCACGGCGAACCTGTCCGACCAGGCCCTCAACGACCCGGCCACGGTGGCCGCCTTCCGCGAGAAGTGGGGCCTGGACCAGCCGCTCTGGGCGCAGTACTTCCAGTACCTGGGCAACCTGCTCACCGGTGACCTGGGCATCTCCCAGCAGACCGGCCGCTCCGTCCTGGACGACCTGGTGCGGTACGTGCCGGCGACCATGGAACTGGCCATCCCCACCATGCTGCTGGCGTTGCTGATCGGCACCGGCGTCGGCATGCTCGCCGCGGTCCGCAACGGCCGGTTCACCGACCAGTTGGTCCGGGTGGGGTCCCTGCTGGGCCTGTCCACCCCGCCGTTCTGGCTGTCGCTCGTCGTGCTCTACGTCTTCTTCTACAAGCTCGGCCTGGCCCCCAGCGGGGGAAGGCTGTCCACCGCGTTCAGCCCACCGCCCACCGTCACCGGCATGTACACCGTCGACGCGGTCCTGGCCGGGCAGTGGGACGTGGCCTGGGACGCCGCCCAGCACCTGGTCCTGCCGGTGCTGGTGCTGACCTCCCTGACGGTGGCGCTGCTGGTGCGCTTCGTCCGCTCCGCCATGCTGGAGGTGCTCCAGCAGGACTACATCCGCGCCGCGTACGCCAAGGGTCTGCCGACCCGGGTGGTGTTGCGTCGGCACCTGCTGCGCGCCGGCCTGGTGCCGGTGGTCACCGTCTCCGGCCTGGCCTTCGCCTCCCTGCTGTCCGGCACCGTGCTGGTGGAGAGCATCTTCGGCTGGCCCGGCCTGGGCCAGTACGCCTACCGCAGCGCCACCGCCCTGGACCTGCCCTCGATCCTCGGCGTCAGCCTCTTCGTGGCGCTGGTCTACACCCTGGTCAACCTGACCGTCGACCTGCTGTACGGCCTCATCGACCCGAGGATCCGGCTGTCATGACCACGATCGCACCGGACCCGGTGGCCCCGGACCCCAAGGTGGAGCGGGCCCTGAACCGACGCCGCTGGCTGGGCCGGCTGCGCGGGGGGTCGACCACCCGGCCGATCTGGCGGCAACCCATCGCCCTGGTGGCCCTGATCATCCTCGGCGGATGGCTGCTGGTGGCGCTGTTCGCCCCGCTGATCGCCCCCTACGACCCGCTGGCCCAGAGCCCGCAGGCGTACGCGCCACCCTCGGCGACCCACTGGTTCGGCACCGACTCCCTGGGTCGGGACATCCTCAGCCGGGTGATCCACGGCGCCCGGTTGTCCATCCCCCTGGCCCTGGCCATCGTCTGCCTGGCCCTGCTGATCGGCGGCCTGCTCGGGCTGCTCGCCGGCTACCTCGGCCGGTTCGTCGACGAGGCGCTGATGCGCCTGACCGACCTGGTCTTCGCCTTCCCCCAGATCATCCTCGCGATGGCGGTCACCGCCGCGTTCGGCCCGAACACCCGCAACGCCGTCCTCGCCCTGGTCATCGTCTCCTGGCCGGTCTACGCTCGGGTCATCCGCAGCGCCGTGCTGAGCATGCGCGGCGACGACTACCTCAACGCCGCCCGACTGCTCGGTGTCGGGCCGGTCAAGGCCCTGCGCCGCGACGTACTGCCCAACAGCATCGGTCCGGCGATCGTGCTGGCCACCCTGGAACTCGGCAACGCGGTGCTGCTGCTGGCGGCGCTCTCCTTCCTCGGCCTCGGGCCCCGACCACCGGCCGCCGAGTGGGGCTCGATGGTCGCCCTCGGCTCCCAGGACCTGTCGATGTGGTGGGTCAGCGTCTTCCCCGGCCTGGCCATCCTCACCGTCGTGATGGCCTTCAACGTACTCGGCGACGCACTACGCGACCGGCTGGATCCCCGCTACGCGAAGGGACGCTGAGATGGCGCCGCTGCTCGACGTCGACTCCCTCGCCGTCACCCTGCCCGGCCCGCGCGGCCCACTGCCGATCCTGCACGACGTGTCGTTGACCGTCGAGGAGGGCGAACTGGTCGGCATCGCGGGGGAGAGCGGCTGCGGCAAGAGCCTCACCGCGCAGACTCTGCTGGGTCTGCTGCCGGCCGGCGCCACGGTCAGCGGGTCCGCCCGGTTCGCCGGCACCGACCTGCTCGGCCTGGACCAGCGCGGCTGGCAGCGGGTCCGGGGCGCCGGCATCGCCATGGTCTTCCAGGACCCCACCGCGGCCCTGCACCCGATGCTCACCATCGGTCGGCAGCTCACCGAACACATGCGGGTGCACCTGCGGATGGACCGCCGGGCCGCGAACCGGCGGGCGGTGGAGCTGCTCGACCAGGTCCGCATCCCCGACCCGGAACGGGCCCTGCGTTCCTACCCCCACCAGTTCTCCGGCGGTATGCGGCAACGGGCGGCCATCGCCATCGCCCTGGCCGCCCGACCTCGGCTGCTGATCGCCGACGAACCCACCACCGCCCTCGACGTCACCGTGCAGGCCGGCATCCTCACCCTGCTGGACCGGCTGCGCGCCGAGACCGGCCTGGCCGTCGCCTTCATCACCCACGACCTGGGGGTGCTCAGCGCGTTGACCACTCGGGGCTACGTGTTCTACGCCGGGCGGGTGGTGGAGACCGGCCCGACCGGGGCCCTGCTCACCGCACCCACCCACCCGTACACTGCGGCGCTGCTCGGCGCCCGCCCGCACGGTACCCAGGCCGTCGGTACCCTGCGGCCCATCCCGGGCGGCCCACCGGCACCCGGCCAGGCCCCGCCGGGCTGCCCGTTCCAACCCCGCTGCGGGTACGCCGAACCCGCCTGCGGCAGTACCGCACCGCCCCTGGCCCCGGCCGGCGAGCACCGGTCGGTGGCCTGCGTGGTCCGCCCACACCTGGAGGTGGCAGCGAGATGAGCAGCCTGCTGCGGATCAGTCAGGTGCAGGTGGAGTACCGCGCCCGGGGCGGTGGGCGGGTCCAGGCGGTCGCCGGGGTCGACCTTCAGGTGGCACCCGGCCAGATCGTCGGCCTGGTCGGCGAATCCGGCTGCGGCAAGTCCTCGCTGGCCCGGGTGGCGGTCGGGCTGACCCCGCCGAGCGCCGGGGAGGTCAGCTTCGCCAGCCGCCCGATCACCCCGCTGGGTTGGCGGCGCAGACCGGAGACCGAGATCGGCCTCCAGATGGTCTTCCAGAACCCGTACGCCTCCCTCAACCCCCGGCGTACCATCGGCGCCCAACTGCGCGACGGCATCCCGGCGACGGTCACCGGCGCGGCCCGCGAGGCGCGGGTGACCGAACTGCTCGACCGGGTCGGTATGCCCGCCGAGGCCGCCGACCGCTACCCGCACCAGTTCTCCGGCGGGCAACGGCAACGACTGGCCATCGCCCGGGCCCTGGCCCCGCAACCCCGCATGATCATCGCGGACGAGCCGGTGACCGCCCTGGACGCCTCCTCCCAGGCCCAGGTGGTCAACCTGCTGGTCGGGCTGGTCCGGGAACTCGACATGGGCATGCTGTTCATCTCCCACGACCTGGCCCTGGTCCACGAGATCGCCGACGTCACCGCGGTGATGTACCTGGGCCGGATCGTGGAGACCGCACCCACCCGGGACCTGTGGCGCGACCCCCGCCACCCCTATACCCGGGCCCTCATCGACGCGGTGCCGCAGATCGGCCCCACCCCTCGGCTGCCCGCCACCCTCGCCGGAGAGGTACCAGACCCGGCCAACGCACCCACCGGCTGCCGGTTCCGGCCCCGCTGCGCCCACGCCTTCGCCCCCTGCGGTGACCAGCCACCCCACCTCGACCTCGGCGGACGCAGCGCCGCCTGCTGGCTCAACGACCCCACCACGGTCCCGACCGTGGCCGCCCACTGAGGACGCCGCCATGCATCACGCAACCGAACAGGTCCTGGTCAACCTAGCCCTCTACGACGGCATCGACGGCCACCTCCAGTCCGACCGGGGCGTCTGGATCGGCGCCGACGGGATGATCCGGGCCGTCGGTCCGGTCGACGAGGTGCTCGCCGGGGCCGGCGACGCCCGGGTGGTCGACCTCGGCGGTGACGTGGTGATGCCCGGCCTGACCAACATGCACGTGCACCTCTCCCTCGGTCTGCCCGGTCACCTGGCCGACCAGGTGCACCGGTCCAACCTGGCCGAACTGGTGCTGCTGATGGCCGACTCGGCGCGGCGCACCCTGCACGCCGGGGTGACCACCGTCCGACTGGTCGGCGAGGGCCGCTACGCCGACTTCGCGCTGCGCAAGGGCATCGAGGCCGGCGCGGTGGACGGTCCCCGGATCTTCACCGCCGGGCACGCGCTGTGCTGCACCGGGGGCCACGGCTGGGAGGCCGACGCCCTGGAGGCCGACGGCGCGGACGGCTTCCGGCAGCTCACCCGGGCCCAGATCCGGGCCGGCGCCGACCTGATCAAGGTGTGCATCTCCGGCGGCATCGCCGGCCAGTACGAGGCCATCGACACCCCGCAACTGCTCGACGACGAGATGGCCGCCGTCATCCAGGTGGCCCACGACTGGGGGCGCAAGGTCACCGCGCACGCCGGACCGGCCGACACCGTACGCCGGGCGGTCCAACTGGGCCTGGACTGCGTCGAGCACGGCTACGAGCTGACCGACGAGGTCACCCGGCTGATGGCCGAACGTGACGTCTGGTACGTCCCGACCATCGTGGTCAGCCGCTGCGAACAGTTCTTCCGTGACTCCGGAGTGCCCGGCTGGCTGATGGAGCGGGCCCTGGGCGCCGGCCCCCGCCACTGGGAGAGCCTGCAACACGCCATCCGCAACGGGGTGCCGATCGCCCTGGGCAGCGACATGCCGCCGCACGCCGACTACGACGAGACCAGCGCCACCGTGCGGGAGTTGGAGTTCATGGTGGAGGCCGGGATGCCGGTGGCGGACGCCCTGAAGGCCGCCACCATCCGCCCCGCCCAGTGGCTCGACGCCGACGACCGACTGGGCAGCCTCACCGCCGGGAAACACGCCGACCTGCTGGTGCTGCGCGACGACCCGACCCGGTCGGTGTCCGCCCTGCGTACCCTGCACCTGGTCATGAAGGGCGGGGTCGTCTACCGCGACGACCACGGTCGCACCCGGACATCCCGATGACCGGGGTCGGTGCGGTCGCCGACGACTACCTCGCCGCGCTGGCGCAGCTGGACCCGCAGGCCGCCGAGGCGGCCGGGGGCACTCCGGACTCGCAGTTGGCCGACCTCTCCCCGGAGGCCTTCGAGGCCCGCGCGGCGCTGGCCCGGCGGACCGCCACCGCGCTGACCACGGCGACCGCCCAGGATCCGGCGCAGCGGGCCCTGGCCGGTGCCCTGGCCGAGCGGCTGGCCAGCGAGATCGCCCTGCACGAGGCCGGGTTCACCACCCGGCTGCTGGCCCCCCTGGCCACCCCGGTCCACCTGGCCCGGCAGGTCTTCGACAACCTGCCCCGGCGCACCGCCGACGACTGGACCGCCGTCGCCGCCCACCTGCACCGGCTGCCCACCACCCTGGACCAGTACGCCGCCACCCTGCGCCACTCCGCCCAGCGCGGTCACCTGGCCGCCCGACGGCAGGTGCGGGTGGTCGCCGAGCAGTGTGCAAGCTGGACCGCCACAGACTTCTACGGCCGCCTGGTCGCCGGCTACCCCGGCGGCCCGCTCGCCGACCGGCTCGGCGAAGGGGCCCGGCTGGCCACCGCCGCCACCGAGGGGTTCACCGCCTTCCTGCGCACCGAACTGGCCCCGATGGCCTCCGATGTGGACGGTGTCGGCCGGGAGCTGTACGAGGTCACCTCCCGCGCCTTCCTCGGCGCCACGGTCGACCTCGACGAGCTGTACGCGTACGGCTGGGATGAGCTGGCGCGCACCGAGGCCGAGCTGTACGCCGCGGCGGCCGACTGCGGCTACCCGGACCCGGTCACGGCCCGCACCGCGCTGGATGCCGACCCCGCCGGGCGGGTACCGGTCGGACCGACGCTGGAGCAGTGGCTGCGCAAGCGCACCGCCCTGCTCACCGACCAGCTCGACGGCACCCACTTCGACATCCCGGCGGCCACCCGCCAGGTCGAGTGCCGGATCAGCCCGGCCGCCTCCGGCGTCATGTACTACACCCCGCCGGACGCCCACCTGACCCGCCCGGGTGCGATCTGGTGGTCCGTGCCCCCGGGTGAGTCGAGCGTGCCGGTGTGGCGGCATGTCGGGACCCTCTGCCACGAAGGGTTGCCCGGTCACCACCTGCAACACGCCATCACCCTGACCACCGCCGAGCTGCACCCCTGGCAGCGCCACCTGTGTCAGGTGCACGGGTACGCCGAGGGCTGGGCCCACTACGCCGAACGCCTCGCCGACGAACTGGGTCTCTTCGCCGGCCCCGGTGAACGCCTCGGCATGCTCGACGGGCAGATGTGGCGGGCCGCCCGGGTCGTCATCGACCTCGGTCTGCACCTCGACCTGCCGATCCCGGCCGGCAACGGATTCACCGACGCCGACCGGTGGACCCCGGCCGTGGCCGTGGACCTGCTGACCCGGGTCGCCGGGCTGGACCCCGCGACCGCCCGCTTCGAGGTCGACCGGTACCTGGGCTGGCCGGCCCAGGCCCTGGCCTTCAAGGTCGGGGCCCGGTTGTGGCAGCAGACCCGCCGGGACGCCGAACGCCGCGCCGGCGCCGCCTTCGACCGCAGACGGTTCCACCACACCGCCCTGGCGCTCGGGCCGATGGGCCTGGACCCCCTGCGCGCCCGCCTGGCCGAGACCCTGCCCCCTGCGACCTGAGCCGGAAGTGACCCGATGAGCATCGACGAACTGACCAGCACCATCAGCGACATGTACCGGTCCCTGGGCGACCGGCCCGCCTTCGACGCCCACCTGCACCCCGACCTGACCGTCTGGGAATCCGACGCGGACGACCTGCTGACCGGCTTGGCCGCCCTGGACGACCTGCGGGACTCCCGGGCCGCCGCCACCACCGGCCCCGCCCCGGTGAGCGTGGCACCCGAGCAGGTGCACGCCGAGAGCTGGGGCGACACCGGCCTGGTCCGCTACCTGCTGCGGGCCCGCTTCGGCGACGACCGCCCGGACACCTGCTTCCGGGTCACCGACGTCCTGCGCCGCGACCACACCGGCTGGCGCATCGTGCACCACCACGCGGAGGCGATCCAATGAGCACCGAGGAAGAACCCACCACCCAGGTGTACGACCTGCGGGTCGTGGTCGAACGGATCGAGGGCCGCTCGGTGTGCGGCATGAAGGTCGGCGACCACATCGACCTGACCGAATCCAGCCGGCTGAGCATCCCCGCAGGCCAACACTTCTGCATGTACGCGCTGGCCGCCTGCCTGCCGTTGCTGCCCGCCAAGCAGCGGGCCCTGGCCGAGGGGGACTGGATGGCCCAGGACAGCCACGTGGCCTGCCCGGACCCCGAGGAGCGGCTCATCATGCGCATCGAACGCACCGCCCTGCGGCAGATCCCCACCGAGGAGTTGACGTGACCGGCGAACACCTGGTCGGCATCGGCCTGCAGTCGGACAAGTCCGCCGACGAGTACGCCGAACTCGCCGAGTTGACCGAGCGGCACGGCTTCGACGTGCTGTCGGTCTTCGGTGACCTGATGTACCAGCCGCCGATCTTCCCGCTGCTGGTGGCCGCCCGGCACACCCGTCGGATCCGGCTCGGCGCGGCCTGCCTCAACCCGTTCACCCTGCACCCGGTGGAGGTCGCGGGTCAGGTCGCCGCCCTGGACCTGGCCTCGCACGGCCGGGCCTACCTGGGCCTGGCCCGGGGCACCTGGTTGCAGGAGGTCGGGGTGACACAGGCCCGGCCGCTGCGGCGCATCGCCGAGACGGTGCAGATCGTCCGGCGGCTGCTGGCCGGCGACGACGGCGGTTTCCAGGGTCGGGAGTTCACCCTGGCCCCGGGCACCGGCCTGCGCTACACCCCGGCCCGGCCGGACGTGCCGGTGCTGGTCGGCACCTGGGGGCAGCAGACCGCCCGGTCCGCCGCCGGATACGCCGGCGAGGTCAAGGTCGGCGGCTCGGCGAACCCGGCCATGGCCAAGACGATGCGCGCCTGGCTGGACGAGGCGGCCGGTCACCGCACCGGGGTGGTGCTGGGTGCGGTGACCGTGGTCGACCTGGACGGGGAACTGGCCCGGCGGGTGGCCCGTACCGAGGTGGCCATGTATCTCGCGGTGGTCGCCGCCCTGGACCCCACCGTCGAGGTGGATCCGGAACTGCTGGCCCGGATCCAGGAGCATGTGGCCCGCCGGGAGGACGCCGAGGCCGGTGCCCTGATCGGTGACGACCTGCTCGACCTGTTCGCCTTCTCCGGCACCCCCGAACAGGTGGCCGCCCAGGCCGCCGCGGTCTTCGACGCCGGGGCGAGCCGCGTCGAGTTCGGCACCCCGCACGGGCTCACCCCCCGCACCGGGATCGACCTGCTCGGCCGGCGGGTGCTGCCCCTGCTGCGCGGCTGACCCACCCCCTCCCTCCCTCCCACCCGCGCTCCCGCAGGCCGCCGATCTTGCAGTTCTGGTCGTCGATTCGCGGCTTTTAACCTGACTCTCGGCGACCAAAACTGCAAGATCTGTGCTTGGGGGTGGGGTGGTGTTCCTTGTTGTTGGGTGGGGTGGTTTGGGATGCTTCGTGCATGGCATCTCCGTTACCGACGTCCATGGACGACATCCGGGACGAGCCGCTGCGGGCTCAGTTCGAGTTCTTTCTCGATCAGCACCGCGCCGCGCTGAACGCCTGCCTGGATGGGCTGACCGAGGAGCAGGCCCGCCGGTCGCTGGTGTCCTCTCGCACGACCCTGCTGGGCCTGGTCAAGCATGCGACCTTCGTGGAGAAGGTCTGGTTCGACGAGGCCGTCAACTGCCGGTCGCGGGACGAGATCGGCATCCCCGCCACACCGGACGAGTCCTTCATCCTGGACGACTCCGACACCATCGCCGACATCCAGCGAGAACACCGGGAGACCTGCATGCGGTCCCGCCGAGCGACGGCCCCGCTCGACCTGGACGACCTGGTGTACGGCAACCGACGCGGCCCGCTGCCGCTGCGCTGGGTGTACCTGCATGTGCTGCGGGAGTTGGCCCAGCACTGTGGGCACGCGGACATCCTGCGGGAGCAGATCCTGGCCGAGTGAACGGCGCAAAGCGGTCCGTGGGTCAGCGGCGCAGGGCGTACAGACCGCGCCAGGGTGCGCCACCACCCCACATCATGAACCCGACGACGAGCGCCAGCAGGTAGCCGGCCCCGACCGGACCAGCCAGCAGCCAACTGCCGCCGACCAGGAGCAGCAGGGGTTTCAGGTACCGGCCCAGCGGCTCGGCGGAACCGATCCGGTGGCGCTCGACCGGGCTCAGTTCGTAGTTGCCGGGCGGATGAGGACGGGCGGTGCTCGCCGGCCACAGCCGCCCCACCCCGGCCACGTCGACCAGGTACATGCGCCGCAACCCGGGGCAGCGGCGCAGCTCGACCGTCAGCGGCACCTCCGCACCACTGTCGGTCAGCCGGCGCAACAGCCGACGGTCCCAGACGATCCGCTGGTACCAGGTGCGGTTCCCCTCCTGAAGCTCAAGCCAGAAGGCGGTCGGCTCGGTACCCCAGCGTAGTTGCGCCTGCCGGACCCGGGCCACCGCCGGTCGGCCGCGCCGCAGGCAGCCGAGCGCCCAGCGCCCCAGCCGCCACCCCCATGCCGAGGCCAGCAGCAACCCGGGCAGCAGCACCAACTGGATGAGCACCGCCCGCCAGCGCGGCTCGAGCTCGAAGAACTCGGGATACTCCGGCAGGACCTCCCCCGGCCGGCTCGGGTCGTACCGCACCGGCACCTGACCGCCCTCCGGATAGCTGTCCGGGTCCACGGGCTTCCACCGCACCCGCCATTCGACTCCGGCGGTGTCGGGGTACGCGACCTCGATCCGGTCCTCCGCGCCGAGTCGGGCCGCGGTGACCGTGCCCAGGGCGTACGCGGTCAGCGGCGCCTCCCGCCGGCGCTCCACCTCCGCAAGGTGCCACACCATGCCGGCGCTGGCCAGCCCCAGCAGCAGCCAGCTGATCAGGACCTTCCCGAGGGCCAGGTTCGCCCGCTTCGGTGTGTCGAGGGTGGATGCCGGAGTCGGTGCTGCGGTCACCGGGGTCGACGGCTGGAAGACGTGTTTCCACTCCTCCAGGAACGCGCGGGCCCGTGCGGCCATCGCCGCGTGCTCGGGATCGACCGTGGGTGGCCTAGCCACCTCCACCTTGGGCCGCAGGACGGACCGCAGGTGGTAGAGGCCGATCCCGAGGAAGCTGATCGTGGCCCCGGTCGCCCACATCCAGGTCCGGTCCTCGGTGTGCAGGTTGCCCGCCGAAGGGCTGCTGAGCCGGCCGGTCACGGTCGTACCGGCCTGGATGGGGCTGGAGGGACGATCCCGCAGGGTCACCGCGTCGCGGCGAACGGCACCGTCGTCGGAGACGAACGGCCCGGAGCAGGTCCACTGTGGCCCATCGTCGGTGTCGGCGTACAGGCAGTCCTCGACGGTCACCGTACCGGCCACTCCGCCGTGGGCCGCCCGGAACGAGTCGATCGCCAGCACGGCCATCCAGATCGCGCACCCGAAGACGACCGCCACGAAGGAGAGCAGCAACCACTGGTGCAGCCCGAATTCGCGCATCCGGCGCAACGGCCCTCCCGATCGTCGTACCCGGCACCGTGACGATGATCGACACTGTAGGTGACCCCGGCGAGCAGGTTCCAGACCGTGACCGGGCTTCAAGGCGGTGGCCGGGCCCCGGGCGGTGATCGGGTTCCAGGTCGTGGCCCGGTTGGTCGTGGTCGTGGTCGGGCGACGGGTGGCGTGGGCGCCGATAGGCTCGACGGATGATCGATACGGCGACGGCGCAGGCCGCGAAGCTGCTCGGCCGGGCCCGACGGGTGGTGGTCTTCACCGGCGCGGGCATGTCCGCCGAGAGCGGGGTACCGACCTTCCGCGACGCCCTCACCGGCCTGTGGCAGCGCTACGACCCCCAGGAGTTGGCCACCCCGGAGGCCTTCGACACCGACCCGGCCCTCGTCTGGGGCTGGTACGCGTGGCGCCGTGCGATCGTCGCGCGGGCCCGACCGCACCCGGGGCACCTGGCCGTGGCCGCGATCGAGACCCACGTCCCGCACACCGTGCTGGTCACCCAGAACGTGGACGACCTGCACGAGCGGGCCGGCTCCACCGACCCGCTGCACCTGCACGGCAGCCTGTTCGCGTCCCGCTGCTCCGCCTGCGCCCACCCGGCACCGACACCCCCCGCAGATGAGCCGACCGAGGGACGCCGGCTGCCCCCGCCGCGCTGCGACCAATGCTCGGCGCCGGTCCGCCCCGGCGTGGTGTGGTTCGGTGAGACGTTGCCGCAGTCGGCCCTGGAAGCCGCCGCCGAGGCCGCCACCGCCTGCGAGGTCCTGCTGACCGTCGGCACCTCCGGCCTGGTGTACCCGGCCGCGGAGATCCCGCACCTGGCCGCCCGGTCCGGCGCCACGGTGATCCAGGTCAATCCGGAGCCGACCCCGCTGGACCCGGTGTGCGAGATCAACCTGCGTGGCCCGGCCGCCCAGGTGCTTCCCGCCCTGGTCGAGGCCGCCTGGGGCGGCGCCGGGTGACTACGGGCGTTCGACCCGGACCGGGGCACCGCGGACCAGCCGGTCGTGCAGCTGCCATCGCGCGGTGGTGGCATCGCGTACCGCGGTCTCGTCCCGGTCCGCGAGTCGCTGCCGCAGCAACCGCAGCGCGATCCGGCGGTTGAGGCTGAACTGCCGCTCGGTGTCGACCACGACCACCAACCCGGTCGGGCGGTGCGTCGCCCGTACCGCCGTGCTGGCCTTGTTCCGGTGCTGACCGCCGGGTCCGCCGGTGCGGCAGCCGACCACCTCCACCTCGGACTCCTCGAAGGAGGTGGCCTCCGTGTCCGTCGGGCAGGGTTGGGCGGTGACGTACCAGTTCTTCCGGCCGACCCCGGACCGGTACGGGCTGGGTGCCTGCCAGCACAGCGTGCCGGTCCAGGAGGCGGCGAACCCCTCGACATCGGTGCCGCCGATCTCCACCAGCACCGAGCGGTAGGTGCCGGGCCGGTCACCGACCACCGTGTCGACCCGGTGCACCCGTAGCCGCTGCCGTGCGGCCTCGGCTTCGAGACGTCGCAGCAGGTGGGCCAGCGCCCAGGCGCACTCCTGCGGACCGCGTCCGGCCGACAGCAGCAGGCGTACCGTCACCGCCGGCCCCGCCGACGTCGCTCGTCGCGCCGCGACCCGACCGCCAGGTCGGCCGTCTTGTACGTGACCAGCGGAACCGTTGTCGCGATCGGGGTGGCCAACCGGTGCGCGACCAGGTCCGCGACCACCTGCTCGATGCGTTTGTACGCCCCCGGCGCCTCCTCGAAGAGCAGTTGGCGGTCGCCGCACACCACCACCGAGCCCACCGGGGTACGCCGAAGCTCCTCGACGGTGTGCTTGGCTCGCCCTCGGCGCAGGGCGTCGGCCCGGGACATCTTCCGCCCGGCACCGTGCGCCACCGAGTAGTTGGCCTCCGGACCGGCATGCGCGGCCACCAGATAGGAGGGGGTGCCCCGGGTGCCGGCGATCAGCACGTCCCGGCCGTCACCCGGGGCCGCACCCTTGCGGTGCAGGTAGCCGCCGTCGCGTACCTCCACCAGGTTGTGGCACTGGTCCACGATCGGCTCGGTCGGCGCGGCACCCAGCGCGTACGCGACCCGGGCGGCCAACAGGCGACGGTTCAGCGCACCCCACCGCACGGCCTCGTCGTGCCGGGCCAGGTACGCCTGCGGATCCGGGGCCGGGCCCGTGCCGTGCCGTTCGGTGTGCTCCCGCAGGATCCGCTCGCCGAATCCCCGGGAACCGGAGTGCACGACGAGCACCAGGTCACCGGCGGCCAGCCCGAGACGACTGGCGTGGGTCGGGTCGAGTACCGCGCCGATCCGCGCCAGCTCGACGAAGTGGTTGCCCCGGCCCACCGTGCCCAGGCTCTCGATGTGGCCGGCGGGTATCTCGCCGTGCACCACCGTCCAGGCCGGGTCGTCGGCGTCCCGTTCGGGATGCAGCGGCCGGTCCAGGTCGGGGAACCGCGCGGCCAGCTTCTCCGGTACGGGTCGCTTGAGCCGGATCGGGAACACCGCGATGCCGCAGCCGATGTCGGATCCGACGAGGAACGGATACAGCATCCGGGAGGCCATCGCGGCCCCGATCGGGGCGCCCTTGCCGGGATGCAGGTCGGGCATGGCGGCGACGTGGATCATGCCGTCGAGGGCGGCTACCTGACGGCACTGGGTGTGGGCGTCGGACTCTATCCAACTGGCGGGTGAGGCGAAGACGCTGATCGTGGCGGGGCCGGACGCGGGCAGCGTCGACTGCCGCAGGTGCAGCTCAGACAAGGGGTTCTCTCCCGAGGAGAAAGTGGAGGCACGGACGGTGGGTGAGGGCACGAGGGGGCGCGCGGAGGGGTCTCGGCGCGGCGGGGTGCGATCCGTCAGTACGTCATGCGCCCACCCTGGCGCAGCTCGCCCGCTGGGACAACCGGTTTTAAGGTGCCGCCGCGCGGAGCGCGGAAAAAGTCAGCCCCGGCCGCTACTCTCACGCCTCGTGACGTCGCAGTTGAACGAGATGCCCGCCGACCTGCTGGAACTGTTCCCGGACAATGCTCCGCGGACCCTCGCCGTGCCGCTGCCGCCCGGCCGGACGGTACCCGGCAGTGAGGGTGTCGACGACCGGCCGGTGTTGTGGATGAGTGAGGAGCCGGCACCGGCCGGACTGTGGTCGCGCCTGCACGCCGTACACCGGGACTCCGGGTTGTGGCCGGTGCTGTTGGACGGTCTCGGCGGTGACATGTCCCGCCCCTGGGAAGACGGTGAGCTCTGGCCCGCGGCCTCCACGCCCGACCAGCATGACGCCGAGGGGGTGCTCACCGACCGGTGGGCCGCGCTGGCCGACGACGGTGGCGACTCGCCGCCCCCGGCCGATGAGGATTCCCTCACCGCCCCGTACGGCCGGGCCTGGCCGGGTCTGGCCCCGGAGCTGCCGTCCCGGGTCGGGGTGCGACAGCACGCCGACCACTGGGCCGAGCAACTGGCACAGGCCCAGCCGGGGATGCATCTCGGTCTGGTCGCCGCGCCGCGCAGCAGCGACGTGTTGGCCGCCCTCGGGTGGCACGGCGCGATCAACCACATCGGGGTCGCCGAGCTGTGCGCGGTGCTGCGCAGCTGGGAGGACCGCTTCGGGGTACGGGTGATCGGTGTCGGCTTCGCCGAGCTGTACCTCAGCGTCGCCGCGCCGCCGGCCAACCTGGACGAGGCGCTGCCCATCGCCGCCGAACACTTCGCCTTCTGCCCGGACAACATCCTGCAAGGGCAGCGTCCGTACACTCTCGCCGGCTACGCCGAGCGTCTCGTCGACGCCCCGACCTGGGCCTTCTGGTGGGACTGAGCCCCCTGCTCAGACCTGCGGGTCCGGCGGCCGGCGGGCGGCCAGGGTGACCAGGAAGGCGGCGTGGTCGGTGGTCCGGTCGCAGGACTCCCACCTCGCACCTCGTCACGCTATGGATAAAGCGGTATAGCGGGATGTGTTTACGCCATTCTCCGCACCGTCCTAATCTGCGGCTGCCGGTGGTGCCGGCGCTCCCTACCCGGCAGGAGAGATCGTTGCGAGCAACTACGGTGTTGCGTGCCTGCACGGCCCTGGCCCTGACCCTCGTCGCCGTGGTCGCCGTGCCGACCACCGCTCCCGCGACCAGCCCGGTGGCTTCCGCCCTGGCGGCGCCGGACATCTCGCTGACCAACACGAAGGCGCACATTCAGCAGTTCCAGACGATCGCGACCAACAACGGCGGCAACCGACGCGCCACCAGCGCCGGCTACACCGCCTCGGTGACCTACGTCTACAACAGACTGGCCGCCGCTGGGTTCACCGTGACCCGACAGAACTGCACCTCCGGCTGCACCAGCGGCGCCGGCCCTAACGTGATCGCCGACTGGCCGGGTGGTGGGGACCCGAACAGCATCTACATGTTCGGCGCCCACCTGGACGGGGTGTCGGCCGGTCCCGGCATCAACGACAACGCCTCCGGGTCGGCGACCCTGCTGGAGATCGCCCTGACCCTCGCGGCGACCAATCCGAGCCTGACCAGCCGGGTCCGGTTCGCCTTCTGGACCGACGAGGAGCAGGGTCTCAACGGATCCCGGTTCTACGCCAACACCCTGTCCAGCACGGAACGGGCGAAGATCAAGGCGTACTTCAACTTCGACATGGTCGGCTCTGTCAACGGCGGCTACTTCATCAACCGGATCACCTCCGTGCCCGGGCGGACCTTGAAGGCGTACTACGACTCCATCGGCGTACAGACCGAGGAGAACACCGAAGGCGCCGGCCGTTCCGACGACGCCCCCTTCAACGCGATCGGCGTGCAGACCTCCGGGGTGGCGGCGGGCGCGTCCCGGGTGAAGACCGCCGCGCAGGTGACCAAGTGGGGCGGCACCCAGAGCGCCTTCGACCCCTGCTACCACCGGGCGTGCGACACGTACCCGAACAACATCTCCGACACCGTGCTCAACCGGGCCGGTGACGCGGCCGCGTACGCCCTCTGGACCCTGGCCGCCGGCACCCCGGCGACGACGGTCTGGTCGGACACCTTCGAGACCGCCACCGGCTGGACCACCAACCCGGCCGGTACCGACACGGCCACCAGCGGCAGGTGGGAGCGCGGCGTGCCGCAGGCCACCAACTCCAGCGGCGCCAAGCAACTCACCGCCCTCTCCGGCACGAACGACCTGGTCACCGGCAGGCTCGCCGGCACCTCCGCCGGCGACCACGACATCGACGGCGGTACGACCAGCGTCCGGTCACCCGCCATCACCCTGCCCACCACCGGCCCGCTGACCCTGAAGATGTCCTGGTATCTCGCCCACGGCAGCAACGCCACAAGCGCGGACTTCTTCCGGGTCTCCGTGGTGCACAACGGCGGCACCACCGCCCTGTTCACCCAGTCGGCCAGCGCCACCAACCGCAACGCCGCCTGGACCTCGGGCAGTTGGAGCCTGAGCGGTTACACCGGCCAGAGCGTACGGATCCTGATCGAAGCCGCCGACGCGGGCACCGCCAGCCTGGTCGAGGCCGCCGTGGACGACGTGACCATCACCCAGGGATAGCCCTCGCGTAGACATCGCAGGTAGCGGCCGCCGTCCCGTTCGCCGGGGCGGCGGCCGCTACTGCAACGCCCGCCGGTGGCTACGCGGCAAACGAGCCCACTTGTGCACGGAACGAGCGTGATCAAGGGCTGGCATGGGGCAGGATGGTCCTTGACCTCAACCAGACTTCAGGTTCTAAGGTCCGAGTCGTCAGCCGGGAGTCGACCCACGGACCTGAGGAGCAGACAGGTGATCGTCACCATCGCCAGGGTCATCGACCCCGCCCGTTTCCTTGAAGTGTTCACCACTGTCGGCGGGGAGAAGCGGCGTGAGCACGGCTGCCGACGCGCCCAGGTTTTCTTCGATCCCGACGACGCGCATAGAGCGTGGTGCGTCTTCGACTGGGATGCGAAGGACTACGAAGGATTCCTCGCCGACCCGGAGATCTCGGCAATCGCACGGCAGCTCGGGATTCAAGCCCCGCCCGTTCACATCTGCGCCGCAGCCGACCTGGACGCGTGACTCCTGGTGCAGGAAGGTTCGATATGTCTGACACCTCCGCGCGGGTCCGCCGGTTCAGCTCGGTCATCGACCACGATGCGGTCCGCTCCGGTGACCCGATTCTTGTCGCGCCAGGCCTCAGCAAGGAGGTAGGCCGGTCGATGAGCGCCTACCCGGCGTTCTTCTTCGCTGGGGCGCGTGCCGATCTACCGGCTCCATACTCGGAGGTCTGGGTGGTGATCAGCGGATCCTTGCGTGTGGGTGCCGAGGAGGACGCCGTGACGGTTCGTTCGGGCGACTTCGTCCACGTGCCCGAGCAGGCACCGGGCACTGTCGAGGCACTGGAGGACACCACCCTGGTCTGCGTCTCGATACCGCCCACTGACGTGGCTGGCGACCCCGCCGACGCTCAACCAACACCATCTCCGTTGATCATGAGGTTGGCGGCAGCGCGGAGATCAACGACTGCCGTCAACCTCATGATCAACCATTGCGGGCGGGTTTGTGCGCGCGGCTGGCCCGTTCAGGGGAGCAGGTCGGTCCCGGGGGTGCGGGTTGGTGGGTCGTGCGGGTGGGAGAGGTGTTGGTGGGTCAGGCGCCAGGCATCGTTGCGGCGGGTGAATACTCGGGTGCCGCGGGACCAGGTTTCCGTGCACTCGCCGTCGGGTCGGGTTATCCGTATGCGGTTGAGGCCCCAGGAGACGGCCAGGTCGCCGTCTACCAGGATGGTCTGGTCGGGGACGTCCCAGGTCACCTCGGCGTCGCCGGCGGCAGCTAGACCGGCCTGGCAGACTTCCCATACTGCTGGTGCGCCCACGTACTGCAGGGGGCCGGCGTGTTCGTACGACACGATGTCGGCGGCGATGGGCTCCATCAGGGTGTCGAGGTCCTGGGCGGCGGTCGCGGCGAACCACCGCTGGTGCAGTTCACGTAGCGCCCGTTCGTCGGCCGCCGGGTCCCGCATCCCGGTGTCGAGCGGGAAGGAATGGTGCTCGTGGGTCACTACCCAGCGCCCGTCCTGACGGCGAAGGCCCAGCGTGAGGCGCAGTCGCCGGTCCGGCGCCGCAGCAAGGTCCGCCGTCGTGCCGCAGCGCAGGAGGGCGTACGCGAACGCCACCTCGCCGCCGGCCGTGACCTCCAACGACTCGATCTCGAACGAGGCGCCCCGGGCCTGCCAGCGGAAGAACGGCGGCCAGCTCTCCCGGTAGGCGGCCAGGCCCCGGACGCCCTGCTGCGGCGGCGGCACGTCGAACATCACGATGTCCTCGGCGTGGTCGGCCAGTACGGCGTCGAGGTCGCCGCGGTGCACCGCGGCGACCCAGCGTTCGATCAGGGTGCGGACCTGTTCCTCGTCAGTGGCCATGATCGGCTCGATCCTTTCCGGGTTGCTCGGGCTCCATCACCCCTACAACCCGGGCCGGCCGGCAAACTCATCGCACCCCCGCCGGTTGGCCGTCGAGACGGGCGGGCAGCCCGTAGCGGGGGAACGCGGCGTCGAGGAACGAGACCACCTCGGCGATCCGGGCGCCGCGCAGCGTGAGCAGGTCCAGACCCGCCGGCAGATAGCTGCCCTGGGCCTCATCCCAGCGGTACGTGCCGAACGCCAGCTGCCCGTTGGCCCAGCCCGGCAGGAAACGCCAGCGGTACGAGCGCACCACCTCGACGAGGAAACCGCGGATCGCCGGTCGGCCCTCATACCAGACCCGCAGCGGCGGCATCGAGTACCGAGCGTCGTCGGTCAACATCGCCACGACCGCCTCGACGTCACCGGCCTCCCAGGCCGCCGCGTACCGGCGGGCCAGTTCCCGCTGCCCCGCGTCGCCGAGCGCGTCCAGGGTTGGTTGCTGGGCCTGTTCGGGCAGCAGGCCGGCAAGAACCGCGCGGGCCCGCTGCAGGGCGCTGTTGACCGCCGCGATGCTGGTGTCCAGCAGGTCGGCGGCCTCCCTGGCCGGATAGCCGAGCACGTCACGCAGCAGCAGCACCGCCCGCTGCCGGGCCGACAGGTGCTGCAGGGCGGCGACGAACGCCAGCTCCAGGCTCTCCCGGGCGATCATTCGGGTCTCCGGGCCGAGCTGCGGTGTCCACCCCATCAACCGCTGCGGGTACGGCTCCAGCCACGCCAGCTCGGCCGTCGCTGCGGCGTCCGGTCGAAGATCGGTGGGCAACTCCCGGCGCCGCCGGCGCTCGATCAGGGTCAACGCCCGATTCGTAGCGATCTTGTAGAGCCAGGGCCGGATCGATGCGTGGTCGTCCTGGAACCGGGCGAGGTTCCGCCAGGCCCGGTCCAAGGTGTCCTGGACGGCGTCCTCGGCGTCGTGCAGTGAGCCGAGCATCCGGTAGCAGTGGGCGCGTAGTTCCTCGCGCAGCGGCCCGATCAGCCGCCCGAACGCCTCGCCGTCACCCGCCCGCGCCGCGGCCAGCAGTTTGCCGTCCGCCGGCTCTGCCCGGCCCGGCGCGTACCCACGCTTGCGCTCCATCGTTCGCAGGCTACGCCGACCATGGCATGCCTGGGCCATGCCTGCCGCTGTCGATGCGGCTCGACGAGGGTGCCGGCGCTACGGCCGGTACTCCACGACGGAGGCATCATCGCCCTGTTCACTCAGGGACAGACCCGGCGTCGACATCCCGACGGCCGCCGTCCCGTTCGCCGGGGCGGCGGCCGCTGGGTCTGGCGCATCGGATCAGTTGCGGGGGATGGTGTGGCCGTTGGCGGCGAGCCACGTGTCGAAGGTCTGCAGTTCCGGGTTGAGGCGGCGGACCTCGTCGAGGTCGCGGACGCCGGTGAAGTACGCCTCGTGCTCGGCGTAGTACTGGAACATGTTCCCGGCCTCGTCCGCGCCGGGAAAGCCCAGGTCGCGGTAGGCATCGTGGGACAGCGGGCGGTAGCCGACCGGCTCGCCGACCGCCCGGGACAGGCTCGCGGCGATCTGCTCGCCGGTGAGGTGCTCACCCGCGATGGCGATCGTACGGCCGACGTATTCCGTGCCGGCCTTGAAGATGCCGTACGCGGTCCTGCCGATGTCCTCCACCGCGATGCCGGCGATCCGGCTGCCACCCATCGGCAGCGACAGGGTCAGCACCCCGTCGGCGTCGCGGGTGGGACCAGCCAAGCCGGTGGCCAGGTTCTCCCAGTAGAAAGTCGTCCGCAGGAACGTGGTCGGCACACCGGCCCGGGTGAAGAACTCGTCCGCCTCCGCCTTCGCGTCGAAGTGCGGAACCTTGTACTTACCCTGCAGGGTGGGCATCCGGTCGTCGTGGACCGGGATGTGCTCCCGGGTGTCCTCGAGGGTCGACCAGATCACGTGCCGCAAACCGGCCTGCGCGGACGCCTCGGCCAGATTCGCCGCCTCCTGCAACTCCTTCTTGGCAGACATGTGCGCCCAGAAGTTGGTGACCAGGAAGGCGCCGTACGCTCCGGCGAACGCCTGCACCAGGCTCTCCTGGTGGTAAATGTCGGCCTCGACCACCTCGGCGCCGAGCTTCACCAACTCCTGCGCCTTTTCCGAGGTGGGGTCCCGGGTCAGCGCACGGACGGTGAATTCGCTGTCGTGGTCGGTCAGGATCGCCCGCGCCAGCCCTCCACCCTGAGCCCCGGTCGCGCCGACGATCGCGATGACCTTCTTCTCGTTCATGTCCCACTCCTTGGCCTCTGGCCGGCCCTTCCGGCCCTTGCGACCGGCTCAACCAGACCGATGCATCGACAATCCCCGATTGACCTTCGGTGGTGACGCGCGGCACGGTAGCAGGGGCCAACTTCGGCAGAGCGCCCACCTGACCCTGCTCGTGGATCATCGGAGGGCGCGTGACCGTGGCCGACGATTGCTGCCCACCATCCGACTCTTGGGGCTGCCGACGGGCGGCGGCCTGGCAGCCAATACGCTTGACCATGAGCATGACTTCTGGCACGTCACACGCTCGGGCTTGACCGGTCCGCGCTCGCTGCTCGACTCGAGAGGTACCTCTATGCCCGGCACATCGGAATCCGTCACGTACCTCATCGTGGATGGGGAGAACATCGACGCCACTCTCGGCAACAGTGTTCTGGAGCGCCGGCCGGCCCCTGCGGAGCGACCCCGGTGGGAGCGTCTGCGGGAGTTCGCGCGCGACACGTGGCAGCAGCCGGTGAAGGGGCTGTTCTTCCTGAACGCCTCGGGCGGCGTACTGCCGATGCCGTTCGTCAGGGCCCTGCTGAGCATGGATTACCGGCCCATTCCGCTCGCTGGTTCATTCGATCAGAAAGTGGTGGACATCGGCATCCAGCGGACGTTGCAGGCCATCGCCCGACGCCCGGGCAACGTGATGCTCGCCAGCCACGACGGTGACTTCCTGCCGCAGCTCGGCGAGCTGCTGCTGGACGGCGATCGTCAGGTCGCGGTCGTCGGGTTCAAGGAGTTTCTCAACGCCGGCTTCGCCGAGCTGCCGGGCCTGCAGATATTCGACATCGAGGAGGACGCGGACTGCTTCACCAACGTGCTTCCTCGGGTCCGCATCATCGACCTCGAAAGCTTCGACCCGGAGCGCTTCCTGTAGGCGGCGCGAGCTGGCCGGCGGAGCGGCCTTCACCACCGCGCCGCCGGACCGGATCCGCGTACCGGCCGCCAGGGCTGTGGTCGCCGCGCTGCTGCGGCACGGCGGACCGATCAGCCGTGCTGGTCCAGCCAGCGACTCACCGCCGCGAGGTCGATCCGGGTCAGTCCCCGGTCCGGGTCGACACGATGCAGGAGTGCAGGTTGCGGATGCTGGGCGGCGACCCATCGCCGGTCAGCGTCGCTGATCTCGTCGTCCAGCCAGACGAACGGGCGACCTGCCGCCCACCGCACCAACGGCTTGGTCTTCCAGTGCACTCCACGTGTTGGTTCCTCGCCATCGTCGGGCCAGTCGACGAAGGGTAGAGCGGGCAGACCGATCCGGGGCGCCACGACCTCGTTGGCCTCGGCCATCCAGGTGCTGGCCCAGACCAGCTCACCCGGCAGGGCCAGCAGCCGATCACCGTCGGCAGGATCGAGACGGTCCAACAGCGGATTCCCGTGCTGATCCGGACCGTCGTCATGCCCACCAGCACCGACTGCGTACGGCGGGGACCGTAGCGGGATCAGTACCCCGTCGATGTCAACGAAGATCAACGATGGTCCGACGCTGCCAGCCACCGCCGAACCGTACCGCCCGAGTGGTGCACGCAGGAACGCGAGCACGGTTACCAGGCGGCCGATAAACGCCTACGGCATGACAGGGCGGATAGCGCGCCATGATCCATGATGGCCGGCATGTGAACCGTCCCCACCGGCCCAACTCCCAGTCAGACTGTTCGCGGCTGGCTGCGCTCGCTGGCTGCCCTGGAACTCATAAACATCCCACTGCAAGCTTGGATATGGTTCGGCCTGGTCGGGCTCCCAGCCACGGCAACCAACCTGCTCGGCTTCGCCTTGTTCGCGCTCCTGCTGATCGAAGGCGCCGCCTACTGGGCAGCCAAACTGCATCAGCTCAACGCCCGCCGCCCCCACCTCCCGGCGCTACCGGCCTTCCGCGCAGCCCGCACCGCCAACCCACTGCTCCTAACCGCCTCCCACCTGGCCCGCGACCTCACCCGCCCAACCCGGCCCCGTTGATCATGAGGTTGGCGGCACTGTGGAGATCAACAACTGCCGCGAACCTCATGATCGACGGGGAGAAGGGGGGTCTGCCGGTAGCGGAATCGGTTGGTGTCCAGCGGCGATGTCAGTGAGGGTTGCCTGGTGCCCGATCTGGTTGACGTCGCGCTCGGTGATGTTCGCCTTTCGTTGCGGGTGTGGCCGACTGTTGGTGCGGCCCGTACTCCGGTGGTGTTGCTGCCCGCCACCGGCCGAAGCGCCCAGGACTGGGACGTGATCGCGGCGGAGCTGGACGCCGAGCGGAGGGTGTACGCCGTCGATCTGCGCGGCCACGGAGGCAGTGACTGGCCCGGTGAATACCGGCTGAAACTGTTCGCCCGGGACGTCCTGGGCCTCCTCGACCGCCTCGACACCGGCCCGGTCGACCTGATCGGCCATTCCCTCGGTGGCCTGGTGGCCTGCCGGGCGGCGGCCGCAGCGGGACCGCAGCACATCCGTCGCCTGGTGTTGGAGGACATCGGCTTCCCGCACCCTCGTCCACCTGCGCCACCGGAGCGGCCGGCGGGGGAGTTGCCATTCGACTGGCGGGTGGTGGAGCAGGTCCGCCCCGAGATCGACGACCCGTCTTCAGACTGGCCCGACATCATCGCCCGGATCACCGTACCCACCCTGCTGCTCGGCGGCGGCCCGTCGAGCCCAGTGCCCCAGCAACACATCGCCGAACTCGCCGACCGGTTGGCCGACGCCCGACTGGTCACCATCGACGCCGGGCATCTGGTGCACGAGACCGAGCCGGACGCCTACCTCGACACGGTGATCACGTTTCTCGACGCGTAGCCGCAACGACGGCGAGCGGATGGGCGGGATGGTGACCTCGACACCCGGAAGGTCGGCTAGCCGAGCACGTCGTACACCAACTCGCGCAGGCCGGCTTCGGCGTCGATTTCGGGGTGGTTGCGCAGGTGCTCGATGAGGTCGCTCCGTACGGCGGCGATCAGCGCGTGGGCCAGGAAGGCGGCGTTGTCGGTGCCGCGTGCCTGGCCGACGAGGTCGGTGAGTTGGGCGTGTAGTTGGGCGTAGCCGCTGTTCTGGTACGGGCTGCCAGAGCCCTCCCGCTCCAGGGCGAGGGTGAGGATGCGATGGCGTTGTTTGAACCGCCAGGTGCGGGTCATCAGTTCCAGGGCGGTCTGCGCCGGCGTCTCTTCGGCGACCGGCGCGGTGAGTTCACGGTCGATGTGCTCCTGATAGAGCGCGAGAAGCAGACCGCGCCGGTCACCGAAGCCCCGGAAGATCGTGCCCTTGCCGACACCTGCGGCGGCGGCGACGGCGTCCATCGAGACCTCGTCCGGGTGGGTGGCCTCGTGAAACAGGCGGGCAGCGGCAGCCAGCACCATGTCCCGGTTGCGTGCCTTGTCGACTCGCATGGCACTCCCTTTGGCAAAACGGACCGACAGTCCGCTAAAGTGAAACGGACCAGTGGTCCGAATCTTAGCGGCCACCGACTCGAGGAGGAACCTGTGTCCGACACCCCCGTGGCGATCTTCCGCCGCGCCACCGACCGCCTGCTCGCTCACGACATGGCCGGGTTCACCGCGCTGTACGCGGACGACGCCGTCATGGAGTTCCCGTTCGCGCCACCAGGGTGGCCGCAACGACTCGACGGACGCAAAGCCGTCGAGGCATACCTGGACGGCTACACCGATCGGCTGGACGTCCAGCGCGTGCACGACGTCGTCGTGCACGAGACCACCGACCCGGACGTCATCGTCGCTGAGATGGCGATCAGCGGCCGGATCGTCGCCAACGGCGAGCCGTACACCGTCCGCTACGTCGCCGTGCTGACCATCGCCGGCGGACTCATCCGGCATTACCGCGACTACTGGAACCCCCTCATCCTCACCGAGACCATGATGGAGACGGAGGTATCGGCATGACGGTGTTGGTGACCGCAGCGACCGGGACCACCGGCAGCCGTCTCGCCCGGCGACTGGCCGGCGAGAACGTCCCGGTACGCCGGGCCGGCCGCTCGCCGGGCGCGGACGTGAGGTTCGACTGGGCCGATCCCACCACATACCCACGGGCCGTCGACGGCGTGCGGGCGATCTACCTGGTGACACCACCGGGCGCCACCGACCCCGAGCCGGTCGTCGTGCCGTTCCTGGAGGAGGCCCGGCGGGCCGGCGTACGCCGAATTGCGCTGCTCAGCTCGTCGGCAGTGCCGATCGGCAGTCCTGGTCTCGGCATGTTCGGCGCGCGTCTCGCCGATCTTGTGCCGGAGCCGGTGGTGCTGCGGCCGACCTGGTTCGCCAGCAACTTCACCGGCGACCGCCCACACGCCGAGTCCGCCCGGCGCGACGGCGAGATCGTCAGCGCCACCGGCCGGGGGCGGATCCCCTTCATCGACCCCGGGGACATCGCCGCCGTCGCCGTGCGGGCACTCACCGACGCCGAGGTGCCCGGCGGCGACCTCGTCCTGACCGGTCCGGAGCCGTTGAGCTTCGACGAGGTCGCCGAGATCCTGAGCGACACCACCGGCCGGACCGTGCGCCACCGCGAGGTCACCTCGAAGGAGCTCTCCGAGCGGCACCAACGCAACGGCGTGCCGGCCGCATTCGCCGACCTTCTCGCCGCCATGGACGTGATGATCGCGGAGGGCGCCGAGGACCGGACGACCAGCACCGTCGAGGAGGTGACAGGTGTGCCGCCGCGATCACTACGGCAGTTCCTCCTGGCCGAACGCATGGCGACGGCTCGGCCCTCGACGCCCTAGCCGATCTGCGGGTTGCCGGGTGAGGTGTCGGCCGCACCCGGCACCGTGCTCAGCCGCCGCACCCGCCTGAGGTCGATCGCGCGGAGCCGACCCCGCCAGGGTCAGTCGCGCAGCGGGTACGGGACGAAGGTGCTGCGGTTCTCGTCCACGTCCAGTTGGCGGCTGATGGGTGGGGCGGCTCGCTGCGGGCAGGTCATCCGTTCGCAGGTCTTGCAGCCGGGGCCGATGGGGGTAGCGGCCTCGGCGGCGTGCAGGTCCACCCCGGTGGAGTAGACCAGTCGGCCGGCGTGCCGGGTCTCGCAGCCCAGGCCGATGGCGTACACCTTGCCGGGTTGGCCGTAGCCGCCGTGGTGGCGGGTGATGGTGCGGGCGATCCACAGGTAGCGCTGGCCGTCCGGCATCGCGGCTACCTGGGTGACCACCCGGCCCGGTGCGCCGAACGCCTCGTATACGTTCCATAGTGGACAGGTGCCGCCGGTACGGGAGAACGGGAAGCCGGTGGCGGACTGGCGTTTGGACATGTTGCCGGCCCGGTCCACCCGGACGAAGGAGAACGGCACCCCGCGCGCCCGGGGCCGCTGCAACGTGCTCAGCCGGTGGCAGACCGTCTCCCAGCCGATCGCGTAGTGCTGGGTGAGCAGTTCGATGTCGTACCGGCGCTGCTCGGCGGCGGTCAGGAACTGTTCGTACGGCAGGATCAGCGCCGCCGCGAAGTAGTTGGCCAGCCCGACCCGGGTGAGGATCTGGGTCTGCGGGTCGTCGAAGTGCTCCGACTCGACGATCTCGTCGATGACGTCGGCGAATTCCAGCAGCGCGATCTGGGCGGCCATCCGCATCGCCTCCTGGCCGCCGCGCAGCGAGGTGGACAGGTGCAGGGTGCGGGTCTGCGGCCGGTAGCGGTGCAGTTCCCCGCCGAGGGCGCCGGCGTCCTCGCGCAGGATGCGTACCCCGTGCCGCTGGGCCAGTCGGTCACGCAACCGACCCCGGACCTCGCCGCGCCGCAGCCCCATCGCGGTGGCCAGCCGTTCGGCCTCCTCGTCCAGTTCCGGTACGTAGTTCTGCCGCCGGTAGAAGAACTCGGTGACCTGGTCGTGCGGGCTGCGGCCGAGCCGTTCCCGGTCGCCGACCAGCTCGGCGAGCTGCTCGTCGGCCTGCTGGTAGCGCCGGTGCAGGTCGATGACGGCGGCGGCGACCTCGGGCAGCCGGGTGGCCAGCTCGGTCAGGTCGGCGAGGCTGGCCCGGCTGGGCAGGGCCTCCCGCAGCCCGGTGACCAGGCGTGGGGTGTCGTGGGCGGCGAAGACGGTGGGGTCGACGCCGAAGAGTTCGGTGATGCGCAGCAGCACCGGCACGGTCAGCGGCCGGGTGTCGTGCTCGATCTGGTTGAGGTAGCTGGGGGAGATTCCCAGGTGCCGGGCCAACTCGGTCTGGCTGAGTGCCCGTTCCTCGCGCAGCCGGCGTAGCCGGGCCCCGGCGAAGGTCTTGCTAATCGTCCCCACCTCCCACGCCAGCAGGTTTGTCGGATCACATTAGCACCGCTGCCAATGGGGCCATTAACAACTTTGCAAAATGCTTCCGAGGATTTACAAGAATTGGCATTTTCCGTCCCTCGACCCGACTGACAAGCCCATGTGACCGTGGGTTCCACACCGGCGGCCGGCAGCGGCGCTTGAGCGGCAACGGTGTGGCCACGAATTGTGAAGGGACGAGAGACGATGCCTACCCCGGTCGAGCAGTTGCAGCACGAATGGGACACCAACCCCCGCTGGCGGGGTGTGCGACGTAGCTACCGCGCCGAGGACGTGGTGCGGTTGCGTGGCGCGATCCAGGAGGAGCACACCCTGGCCCGGCACGGCGCCAACCGGCTGTGGCGCCTGCTGAACAGCGAGGACTACATCCACGCCCTCGGTGCCCTCACCGGCAACCAGGCCGTGCAGATGGTCCGGGCCGGGCTCAAGGCGATCTACCTGTCCGGCTGGCAGGTGGCCGCCGACGCCAACCTGGCCGGCCACACCTACCCCGACCAGAGCCTCTACCCGGCCAACTCGGTGCCCGCGGTGGTCCGCCGGATCAACAACGCGCTGCTGCGCGCCGCCCAGATCACCACCGCCGAGGGGGACACCTCCGGCATCGACTGGCTGGCCCCGATCGTCGCCGACGCCGAGGCCGGTTTCGGTGGGGTGCTCAACGCGTACGAGCTGATGAACGCCATGATCGCGGCCGGCGCGGCCGGGGTGCACTGGGAGGACCAGCTCGCCAGTGAGAAGAAGTGCGGCCACCTCGGCGGCAAGGTGCTCATCCCCACCGGGCAGCACGTCCGTACCCTGGAGGCGGCCCGGCTGGCCGCCGACGTGGCCGGGGTGCCGAGCGTGGTCATCGCCCGTACCGACGCCCAGGCGGCCACCCTGCTCACCACCGACGTGGACGAGCGTGACCAGCCCTTCGTCACCGGCGAGCGGACCGCCGAGGGCTTCTACCGGGTGCGTAACGGCATCGAGCCGTGCATCGCCCGGGGTCTGGCGTACGCCCCGCACGCCGACCTGCTCTGGATGGAGACCAGCACCCCGGACCTGGAGGTCGCCCGCCGCTTCGCCGAGGCGATCAAGGCGGAGTACCCGGACCAGCTGCTGGCCTACAACTGCTCGCCGTCGTTCAACTGGCGCAAGCACCTCGACGACGCGACCATCGCCAAGTTCCAGCGGGAACTGGGCCACATGGGCTACAAGTTCCAGTTCATCACCCTGGCCGGGTTCCACGCCCTGAACTACTCGATGTTCGACCTGGCCCGGGGCTACGCCGCCGAGGGCATGTCGGCGTACGTGTCGCTGCAGGAGCGGGAGTTCGCCGCCGAGCCGGCCGGCTACACCGCGGTCAAGCACCAGCGCGAGGTGGGTACCGGCTACTTCGACCTGATCAGCACCGTGCTCAACCCGGCCGCCGAGACCACCGCGCTGCGTGGCTCCACCGAAGAGGAGCAGTTCGCATGAGGTACGAGGTCATCGGCCCGATGGCCGAACGCTTCGACGAGGTGCTCACCCCCGAGGCGCTGGAGTTCCTGGTCACCCTGGACAGCGAGTTCGCCGCCCGGCGGGTGGCCCTGCTGGACACCCGCCGGGCGCGGCGGGACCGGTTCGCCACCGGTCAGCTGCCCGACTTCCTGCCGGAGACCATCGGGGTGCGGGCCGACCCGACCTGGCGGGTGGCCCCACCGGCACCAGGACTTCAGGACCGGCGGGTGGAGATCACCGGCCCGCCGGAGCGGAAGATGACAATCAACGCGCTGAACTCCGGCGCCAAGGTGTGGCTCGCCGACTTCGAGGACGCCACCGCCCCGACCTGGGACAACGTCATCTCCGGGCAGCTCAACCTGATGGACGCCCTGGACCGGCGGATCGACTTCACCGACCCGCGCGGCAAGCGGTACGTCCTCGGCGAGGAACTGGCCACCATCGTGGTCCGGCCGCGCGGCTGGCACCTGGTGGAGAAGGGCATCGTGGTGGACGGCCGGCCGATCTCGGCCAGCCTGGTCGACTTCGGGCTCTACCTGTTCCACTGCGCCCGCCGGCAACTCGCCGCCGGTGCGGGACCGTACTTCTACCTGCCGAAGCTGGAGGACCACCGCGAGGCCCGGCTGTGGAACGACATCTTCGTCTTCGCCCAGCACTACCTGCGGCTGCCGCAGGGCACCATCCGGGCGACCACCCTGATCGAGACGATCACGGCGGCCTTCGAGATGGAGGAGATCCTCTACGAGCTGCGGGAACACTCGGCCGGATTGAACGCCGGCCGCTGGGACTACATCTTCAGCATCATCAAGAACTTCGGGCAGTGGCCGGACTTCGTCCTGCCGGACCGGTCCGCGGTCACCATGACGGTGCCGTTCATGCGGGCGTACACCGAGTTGCTGGTGCGGACCTGTCACCGGCGCGGGGCCCACGCGATCGGGGGGATGGCCGCCTTCGTGCCGGCCCGTGACCCGGAGGTCAACGCCACCGCTCTGGCCAAGGTGCGGGCGGACAAGCAGCGGGAGGCCGGCGACGGGTTCGACGGCTCCTGGGTGGCCCACCCCGGCCTGGTGTCGACCTGCCGGGAGGTGTTCGACGCGGTGCTCGGCGAGCGCCCGAACCAGCTCGACCGGCAGCGGGACGAGGTGTCCGTGACCGCCGCCGACCTGCTCTCGGTGGACAAGACCCCGGGTCAGGTCACCGAGAGCGGCCTGCGGTCCAACATCGCGGTGGCACTGCACTACATCGACGCCTGGCTCGGGGGAGCAGGCGCGGTGGCGCTGTGGAACCTGATGGAGGACGCCGCTACCGCCGAGATCGCCCGCTGCCAGTTGTGGCAGTGGCTGCACCACGGTACGCCGCTGGCCGAGGGGGGCAGCGTCACCGAGGAACTGGTGCGGGCGATGCTGGCCGAGGAGCTGACGACGCTGTCCGAGGGGCGCGGCGACGCCGAGCGGGAACGCGCCGCGCAGGCGGCGCGCATCGTCGAGGAGACCGCGCTGGCCGAGGGCCTGCCGGCCTTCTTCACCACCGGCGCGTACGCCCGGCACCTGGGACCGCGCCGCCGGTCGCTCGCGACGGCCGGCTGAGAACGACCGGGGCGGGGCTTCGCGCCCCGCCCCGGTCTGCCGTCGTCGACCATCCGCGGCAGCCGACCGGCGCGGGGCGGGGGTCAGCCGTCGATGCGGGTGATGTTGCGGATCTTGTTGGCGGCGTCCAGGGCAGCCACCTTGTACGCCTCGGCCAGGGTGGGGTAGTTGAACACCGCGTCGATCAGGTAGTCGACCGTGCCGCCGCAACCCATCACGGTCTGTCCGATGTGTACGATCTCGGTGGCGCCGGTGCCGAAGACGTGTACACCCAGCAGACGTCCGTCGTCCGGTGAGACGAGCAACTTCAACATCCCGTACGAGTCACCGACGATCTGCCCCCGGGCCAGCTCGCGGTAGCGGGCGATACCCACCTCGAACGGGGTGGCGCTGTCGGTCAACTCGTCCTCGGTCTTACCGACGAAGCTGATCTCCGGAATGGTGTAGATCCCGATCGGCTGCAACTGGTGCATGGCCCGCACCGGCTCGCCGCAGGCGTGCTGGGCGGCCAGCCGCCCCTGTTCCATCGAGGTCGAGGCCAGCGCCGGGAAGCCGATCACGTCACCGACGGCGTAGATGTTCTCCACGGCGGTGCGGTAGTTCGCGTCGACCTCGATACGGCCCCGCCGGTCGGCGGTCAGGCCGGCGGCATCCAGGGCCAGCCCGTCGGTCTGGCCCTGCCGGCCGGCGGAGTACATCACGGTGTCCGCGGCGATCTTCTTGCCGCTCCTGAGGATGCACAGCGCGGCGTTCTGGTGCTTCTCCACCGCGGCGACCTCCTCGCCGAAGCGGAAGGTGACCGACAGGTCCCGCAGGTGGTACTTCAGGGACTCGACGACCTCCTCGTCGCAGAAGTCGAGCATCCTCTCCCGGCGTTCGACCACGGTCACCTTGGTGCCGAGGGCGGCGAACATGGAGGCGTACTCCATGCCGATCACCCCGGCACCGACCACCACCATGCTGCGCGGTACGGCCTGGAGGTTGATCACGCCGTCGGAGTCCACGATGGTCCGGTCGTCGAAGTCCACGCTGTCCGGTCGGGCCGGGCGGGTGCCGGCGGCGACGATCGCCTTGTCGAAGGTGACCTTGGATTCCTGGCCCGATCCGCCGTCCACCCAGACCGAGTGGGGGTCGGCGAACCGCCCGGTGCCGGTGATCACCGCTATCCGGTTGCGGGCCAACTGGTTGCGGATCACATCGGTCTGTCGGTTGATCACATGCTGGGTGCGGGCGGCCAGGTCGCTGACGGTGATGTCCTCCTTGACCCGGTAGCTGCTGCCGTACAGGTCCCGCTGGCTCAGGCCGGTCAGGTAGAGCACGGCTTCGCGCAGGGTTTTGGAGGGCACGGTGCCGGTGTTGATGCACACCCCGCCGATCATGTCGCGTCGTTCCACCAGGCCGACCCGTCGGCCGAGCTTGGCGGCGGCGATCGCGGCCTTCTGACCGCTGGGTCCGGAACCCAGCACCAACACGTCGTAGTCGTACACGAGCGTAAGGGTCGCAAGATGCGCCGGTCCGCGCCAGGCCAGTGGGCCGCCCGGGGGCAGGGTTTACCTACTCGGAACATGGTCGATGTTTGACATGCAAGTGAATACTTGCCTATGGTGCGGTGGTGGGCGACGTGTACAAGGCGCTGGCAGATCCCACCCGGCGGGCCATCCTCGACGAGTTGCAGGATCGCAGCGGCCAGACCTTGTTCGAGTTGTGCGTCCGGTTGACGGGTAAGGGGTTCACCTCCACCCGCCAGGCCATCTCCCAGCACCTGGCGGTGTTGGCCGAGGCGGGGCTGGTGGTGTTGCGCCGTCAGGGCCGGTACACCTTCATCGACCTTGACACGTCCCCACTTCAGCAGATCTATCAGAGATGGCGGGTGGGACCATGCGAATCGGACACGTGAGTGTTCTCGTCGACGACCAGGCCAAGGCCCTGGCCTTCTACACCGGGGTGCTCGGCTTCACCAAGAAGACCGAGGTGCCGCTGGGGGAGTTCAGTTGGCTGACCGTGGTCTCCCCGGAGGACCCGGAGGGTGTGGAGTTGGTCCTCGAACCGGACCAGCACCCGGCGGCCCTCGCCTACAAGAAGGCCCTGGTCGCCGATGGGATTCCGGTCACCATGTTCACCGTCGCGGACGTGTCGGCCGAGTACGAGCGGCTGACCGCGCAGGGAGTGACCTTCACCCAGCCGCCGCTGGACGCGGGGAACGTGACGACCGCCGTCTTCGACGACACCTGCGGCAACCTCATCCAGATCGTGGCGCCACAAGGGTAGGGCTGTCACCTACCGGGGCGCCCCGGCGGATTCCTCCTGTCGGCGCGCCTGAGCCGGCACTTTCGGTCAGCTCCACAGGCTGCATGATCATGATAGGTTAGGCTAACCTAACAAGGAGGTGCTCATGGGGTTCGCCGCAGAGGTGCGAGAGCTGACCAGGGCGGACCATCGGGCCGCGCAGAGTGTGACGTACTTCGACGCGTTGTTGTCGGGACAGTTGGATCGGGCCGGGTACGCGGCGCTGCTCGGACAACTGCACGTGATCTACCAGACGTTGGAGGAAGCCGCCGACGCGATGCGCGACGACCCGGTGGCCGGCCCGTTCGTCATCGAAGAACTACGTCGACTGCCAAGCATCGTGGATGATCTGTCCTTCCTGCACGGTCCTGACTGGTCGGAAAGGTTCAGCCCGAGCGCCGCCACCGTGCAGTACCAGGCCCGCCTGCGGGAGGTCGCCTTCTCCTGGCCGGCCGGATTCGTCGCCCACCACTACACCCGTTACCTGGGTGACCTATCCGGCGGTCAGGTGATGGCCCGTGCGTTGCGCAGTACCTTCGGCTTCGACACCGACGGCATCCGGTTCTTCCTCTTTCCGGGCCTGGACGCGCGTACCTTCAAGCAGCACTACCGGGAGCTGCTCGACCTGGCCGCCTGGGACGCCGTCGAGCGGCAGCGTTTCCTCGACGAGGTGTCGTACGCCTACCGGCTGAACACCGCCATGCTCGACGAGCTCGGGCAGGTCGTGACCCAGGCGAGTGCCGCGTGAGCGCCGCGAACCCGTTCCCGTCGGAGGTTGTCGCGGCGGTGATGCGACACATGAACACCGACCACGCCGACGACTGTCTGGTGATCTGCCAGGGGTTGGGCGGCCAGCCGACGGCCACCGCAGCCACCATGTCCGGGATGGACGCCGAGGCGATGGGGTTCCTGGCCATCGTGGACGGCACCGAGGTGCCGGTGCGTGTTCCGTTCTCGCAACGGCTCGTCGAACGCCGGCAGATCCGCGCCGAGGCCGCCCGGATGTACCGCGAGGCGTGCGCCGCGCTGAGCCGTACCCCGCGACCGGACGCCAGCTGAGCTGATCGGATTACCGTAGACCTGACGCCCCTGACCAGCCCGGCTGGTCAGGGGCGTACCGGTAGGACCAGCGGGACACCGGTGTGCGGGTGGGGCAGCACCTCGACCTGGTGCTGGTAGACCTCGCTGAGCCGGTCGGCGGTGAGCACCACGCCCGGCGGCCCGTCGGCGACCAGCCGGCCACCGGCCAGCAACGCGATGCGGTCCGCGTACGCCGCCGCCAGGCCCAGGTCGTGCAGCACGATCACCACACTGCCACCCTGCCGGGCGCGATCGCGGGCCAGCCGGAGCACCAACTCCTGGTGCCGCAGGTCCAGCGCGGCGGTCGGCTCGTCGAGCAGGAGCATCGGGGTACGCTGCGCGAGCACCCGGGCCAGCGCCACGCGGGCCTGTTCACCACCGGAGAGCGCGGAGAACACCCGACCGGTGAACGCCTCCATCCCGGTCAGCCGCAACGCCTCGGCCACCGCCTCGTCGTCCTCAGCGGCGAGCCGGGTACCGGCCCACGGGGCACGTCCCATCGCGACGACCTCGGCCACGGTGAACGGAAACGACATGGTGGCGCGCTGCGGCAGCATGGCGCGCAGTCGGGCCAGCTCGACCGGCGTCCAGCGGGTCAGCGGCCGGCCGGCGAACTCGATGGTGCCGGTGGCGGGAGCCAGGTCGCCGCAGATCGCGGCGAGCAGGGTGCTCTTGCCGGCACCGTTGGGACCGACCAGCGCCAGCAGTTCGCCGGCGCGCACCGTGAGGGACACGTCGGACAGGATCGGCCGAGCGTCGCGCCGGATGCCCAGGCGCTCGACCCGCAGGCCGACCCGGTCCGGGTCGACATCGGTCCACTTCATCCCCAACCTCCCGCTCGGGCCCGGGTCCGACGCAGCAACCAGAAGAAGCACGGTCCGCCCACCACGGCGGTCAACACGCCCAGCGGCAGTTCCTGGTAGTCGACAAGGGTGCGGGCGGCCAGATCCCCGGCCACCACCACGATGGCCCCACCCAGGGCGCTGGCCGGCAGCAACAGCCGATGACCCGGGCCGGCGACCATCCGGACCAGGTGCGGCACCACCAGACCGACGAAGGAGATCACCCCGGTGAAGGCCACGGCCGCCGCACCGAGCAGGGCGGTCACCGCGACCATTGCCAGCCGCAGCCGTTCGACGTGGACGCCGAGGTGCCGGGCCGACCGGTCGCCGAGGGCGAGCAGGTCGAGGCGGCGGGCGGCGGCGACCGCGACCGCGATGCCGACCGCCGCGCACGGGGCGGTGACCGCCACCGCCGACCAGTTCGCCTGCGCCAGGCTGCCGAGCTGCCAGAACGCGATGGCCCGTACGGCGTCCGCGTCACCGAAGAACATCAGCAGGCCGATCAGCGCGCCGGCCACCGCGTTGACCGCGATGCCGGTCAGCACCAGGGTGACCACCTCGGTCCGCCCGCCGACGCGCGACATCGAGTAGACCACGGCGGTGGCGGCGAGACCGCCCAGAAACGCGCCGGCTGCCACGGTCCAGCCGCCCAACGTGGCCGCTCCGGTGATGATGACCGTGGCCGCGCCGACCGCCGCGCCGGAGGAGACGCCGATGACGCCGGGCTCGGCCAGGGGGTTGCCGAAGACGCCCTGCATCAGGGCACCGGCACAGCCGAGCGCGGCCCCGACGATCACGGCGAGCACGACCCGGGGGAAGCGCACCACCCACAGCGCGCTCTCGCCGTGGGTGGCGCTCGGCGTCGGTCCGATGTCGAGGCCGAGGCGGTGCAGGATCGAGCCGAGCACCTCCGCCGGGGGAACCCGGACCTGCCCGGTGCCGGCGGCGACGAGGCAGAGCAGCAGCAGGGTCACGGCGAGGCCCGCGACGAGGCCCGCCCGTCTCACGCGCATGATCCGTAGACCGCGTCGGCCAACGCCCGGATGGCCCGACCGGTACGCGCGCCGAAGGTGAGCAGCAGCCCGTCGTCCATGTCCACGATGCGGCGGTGCTGACCGGCCGGGGTCTGGGCCACGCCGGGCAGGGAGAGCAGCCCGTCGACGCCCTTGACCGACTCCAGCCCTTCGGTCATCACCAGGATGACGTCCGGAGCCGCGTTGATCAGCCCTTCGCTGGTCAGCGGCCGGAAGTGGGACAGGCCGATCTCGGTGCCGGCGTCGGTGGCGCCGATGGCGCGGATCATCTCGTCGGACCCGGCGCCCTTGCCACCGATCAGATAGACGCCGGCGGTGCCACGGACGTACAGGAACGCGATGCGCAGTGGTGCGACGCCGGGTGGTGCGACCCGGCGGGCCGCGGCGATGTCGCTCTCCACCCGGGTCACCAGCAGTTCCCCGGCCTCCGGTACGCCGAGCGCGGCGGCGATGGTCCGGATGTTGCGGCCGATGGCGGCCAGGCTCTGTTCGTCGTCGACGAGGACCACCGGGATGCCGGCGCGGCGCAGTTGGGCGAGCACCTCGGGCGGGCCGATGCTGTCGTCGGCGAGTACGACTGTGGGGTTGAGTCGCAGGATGGCCTCGGTGGACAGGTCGTGTCCGGCCGGGGTGACCACGGGCAGGTCGTCGGCGGCGGGGAAGGTGGTGGAGGTGTCCCGGCCGATGACCCGGTCACCGAGCCCGAGACTGAACACGATCTCGGCGATCGAGCCGTAGAGGTTCACCGGGAGGATGCGGCTGGCGTCGGTGACCGTCACGCTGGAGCCGTCGGCCGAGGTGACCGTGGCCGGCAGGGTGCTGCCGGGATCGGCGCCGATCGGCTCGATGTCCACGTCGGTGACCACGGCCGTGGTCGGTCCGCAGCCTGTCGTCGGGGCCGCCGTCGAGGCGGCGGGCGCACAGGCGGTGAGGCCGAGCAGCGCGGGCAGCATCAGCAGCGTCAGGCACCTTCTCATCGCTGTTCCCGGCGTCGGCCCCGCATCCGCAGCGCCACCACGACGACCAGCAGCACGGCAAGTCCCGCCAGGACCGCGGTGAACCAGCGTCCTGCGTCGGAGCTGTCGCTGACCTGCGTGGTGAGCAGGGGCTGTTCGGCGCCGGGGGCCGGGGTGCTGCCCGTCGCCACCTCGATGTCGGCGGCGCCGGTGGCTCCGGCGGCGGCTGCCGAGGGGGCGAGGGGCGTGGGCGTCGAGCCGGTGGCGGCCGGTGCGTTCGGGGCGGGCGCGGCGGGCGTGGCCGGGGCGGTCGACGCCGGGGCGGCAGCGGGTGCGCTCGGGCTGGCGGCAGTGGCGAAGCTTACCGGCACCTTGACGTCCTGGGACCGGTCCGAGGCGCGGGTGTGGTCGTTGCGGCTGGCCACCACGCAGCGGCCGGTGGTGCAGTCCACGTCGCCGATCTTCGAGGTGATCTTCACCTGCACGGTGAACGACCCGCCCGCTCCGTACGCGACGGTCAGTCCTTCGGCGTACGAGGGTGGGTTGGAGGAGATCCAGTGCGAGGCGCCGGTGGAGCCGGTGGTGTCGACACCGCCGCCGCAGGGGGAGGGTGCCACGCCCGCGCCGTTGTCGACGCAGTACGCGACGTAGATCCCCTTACCGGTGTCGTAGCCGGAACCGGTGACGGTGACGGTGGCGCCGGTGAGCGGAATCCCGGTCGTCTTGTTGACGGAGAGTCGCTGACCGTCCGGACCTCGACCGACCGTGCTCGCGTGAGCGGGGCTGACCGCGAGGGTGCCGAGGGCCAGAAGTATCGCGCTGACCAGGGCAGCGGCTAAGCGGGTAGGCATGATCATCTCCGTAGGTTAGGTTAGGCTAACCTAAGTCGATCATGCGTTTGGCGCAAGAGGGTGTTCGGGGGATTCTCCCGGAATGTTAGGTGAGCCTAACCTAAGCACGCCCTCCCCCCTGCTGAGAGGAAGACACATGCCCGTACCCAGACCCGGCGGTGTTCGCCGACGGTCGTACCGGTGGGTGACGGCCGCGGTGCTCGGTGCCGCCGCCGCACTGACCGTGGTGACCCCGGCCACGGCGGCACCCACCGCTGTCACCGGGGGAAGCCTCGACTGGGGCTTCAAGAGTTCGTTCCGCGCCTACCTGTCGACCGGCAACGGCAACCCGCCGATCGCGGTCACCGACGGTGCGACCCGCAACGCCGACGGCACCTTCAAGTTCCCGACCACCGGCGGCACGTACGACAGCGCCACCGGAGCGACCACGGTGACCTACGGCGGCACGGTGGTGTTCTCGTACCCCGCGCACTTCTTCACCATCACCCTGGCCAACCCGACGGTGGTCCTCGACGGCGCCGGTGGCTCCCTGCTCGCCGACGTCGACCTGCAGGCCAGCGGCGGCGGCTTCCAGCCGGTGCGCATCGAGCAGGCGGCCATCGCCACCCTCGGCACCGCCACAGCCAGCCCGACGGTCTCGGGCGACACGGTCTCCTGGAGCAACCTCACCACCACGCTCACCGAAACCGGGGCCACCGCGTTCTCCGGCTTCTTCACCACCGGCACGGTGCTCGATCCGGCGTCGTTCACCCTCACCACCGGTGCCGGAGGTGCTCCCGCCGCCCAGTCGGTCACGGTGAACCCGTCGACCGCCCTCGACCCCGAGGGGGCCAGCGTCACCGTCACCGGCACCGGGTTCGACCCGGACGCCAACGGCGGCGTCGGCTTCTACCTCGCCTTCGGGCCCAAGGGCGAGAACTACTGGACGAACTCGCGGCCCTACAAGCCGGTCAAGTGGGTGCACAAGAACGCCTCGTCGTCCGCCGCCCAGGTGCGGCTGCCCGCCGACGGCAGCTTCACCACCACCCTGGACCTGGTGCCCACCTACACCGACGGCAACGGCAACAACGTCGACTGCACCGCGATCCAGTGCTACGTGATGACCTTCGCGGCGCACGCTTCAAGCGACCGTAGCCAGGACACCTTCACCCCGATCACCTTCGGCGGTACGGGTGGCCCGAACGGCGCCGAGCAGGAGATCACCGCACAGGTGCTCCAATCCGGCCCGCTGACGCTCACCTCGTCGGGCGCCAGTGTCGCGCTGCCCGCCGTACACCCGGGTGCCTTCGCCGACGGCTCCCTCAACGCGGTGACGGTCAGCGACCTGCGCGGCACCAACGCCGGCTGGAACGTCGTCGGCCAGGTGGAGGAGTTCACCAACGCGCTCGGCGGCACCATCGCCGCCGACAACCTCGGCTGGACGCCGAACGCGTCCGTGCTCGCCGACACCCTGGTGGGCGCCGCCGGGGTGGTCACCCCCGGCGCCCCGGCCACCCCGGGTGACGGCCTGGGCAGCGCCCGTACGCTGTGCGCCGCCCCGGCCGGGACCAGCGCCGGCAGCTTCCAGTGTGGTGCCGACCTGCGCCTCGGGGTCCCGCCCGCCGCCGTGCCGGGCGGCTACACCGCCACCCTCACCCTGACCCTGTCCTGAGCGTGAAAGGGCATCTTGTTGTGCGCAGATCGATGACGAGGTGCCCTTTCCCGCACCTGGTCGCTGCGACCGCGGTCCTCACCGTGCTCGCCACCGTCCTGACCGTAGGCCCGGCGGCCGCTCTCACCGCCGTGCCGGCCCCTACCCCGACCCCGAGCGCCACCGGCTTCACCTGGGCGGTGCAGCCCTCCGGCCCGTCCGGACCCACCGGACGCAGCTACTTCGTCCACGATGCCGAGCCCGGCCAACGCATCGACGACCGGGTCGCCATCACCAACCTGAGCGAGCGCGCGATGACCTTCGCGGTGTACGGCGCCGACGCGTTCACCACCACCGACGGCGGGTTCGCCCTGCAACCGGCCAGTCGCCCCGCCACAGACGTGGGTGCCTGGACCACATTCGCCGAACGGACCTACCGGGTGTCCGCCGGGGAACAGGTGATCGTGCCGTTCCAGCTCACCGTGCCGGCCAACGCCACACCCGGCGACCACGCCGGCGGCGTCGTCGCCTCGATCGCCCAGGTGCGGTCCGCCGGCGACGGGGGACAGGTCAACCTGGACCGACGGGTCGCCGCCCGGATCTACCTGCGGGTGGCCGGCCCGATCCGGCCCGGCCTGCAGGTCGAGGCGATGCGGATCGGCTACGACAACCCGCTCAACCCGTTCGGCACCGGCCCGGTCGTGGTCAGCTACCGGCTGCGAAACACCGGCAACACCCGGCTGACCGGCACCACCCAGGTGCGCCTGACCGCCCCGTTCGGCCTTCGGCTGGCCCGCACCGAACCCGTCGACGTGCCCGAACTGCTGCCCGGCGCGGCGATCACCATCACCGAACAGATCAACGGCGTGGCACCGGTCGGTCGGCTGACCGCCGCCGTGGTCGTCGACCCGGCCACCCCCGACCGGATCCTGCCCACGGTCACCCGCACCACCGGCGCCTGGGCCGTACCGTGGGTCTGGACCGGCGTCCTGCTCGCCGGCCTCGGCTGGCTGCTGGTCATCCGGCTGCGGACGGCGGCCCGCCGTCGACAGCCGGCAACGACGTGAGACTCCCGACGTACGCCCTCGCCCTGGTCGCCACGGCGGCGCTGACCGTCGCCCCGGCGGCCGACGCTCAGGTGAGTGTGGACCGGGCCGAGGCGAAGCCGGGGGAGCGGGTGCTGGTCCGGGCCACCGGCTGGCCCGGCGGGACGATCCGCATCGAACTGTGTGGCGCGGGCACGCCGGCACGCTGCGCGGTGGACAGTTCGGTGCAGATCCACCTGCCCGCCAGTGGCACCGGTGGGACACCCTTGACCGTCACGGCGCCACCCGGCGGCTGCCCCTGCCAGGTACGGGTGACCACCCTGGACAGCCGGCTGTCGGCCACCGCGCCGCTGATCGTCACCGGGGCACCCGCCTCGGCCGATGACAGCGCCCGGCAGGCGGCCACCCGGCCCCCGACCGTACTCGCGGCGCACCTGGAACGTGCCGACGGCTGGACCGCCCACTTCGGTGCGCCCGCCCGGCGGACGCTGGTGCTGCGGCTGCGCAACGAACAGCCTGCCCCGGCGAGGGTGGCCTGGTCGTTCAGCGTCGGTCGAGGCCCGGACCCGACCGACTTCGTCACCCCACCCGAACCGTACGAGTTCGCCGCCGGGGAGGAACGTGAGATCCGGGTGCCGGTCACCCTGCCGGCCCTCGCCGTCGGCAACTACCAGATCCAGGGCGACATCGTCACGGCGGGAGCGGCGAGCCGGGTGACGGCGAGCACCGACCACCAGCCGTGGGGGCTGGCCGGATTGCTCGGGCTCGTGCTGACCGCGCTGGCCAGGCCACGTCCCTCCGATCCGGACCCGGGCCGCCACCAGCCGGACTGACCGCCGCGGCCGGCACCGGCCATTTTCACCGGTGCGCTGACGTCCATCCCTGCTGCCGCAGCCGTTCGATGCCGTCCAGCAGCAGGTCCAACGCGAACTCGAACTCGAACTGGTCGTCGCAGCCGGATCCCACCACCGACGCGTCGTCGTGGGAGGCCGCCGTGGCGATCTCCGCGAGGTGCGGGAACCGGGCTGCGGCCTCCGGCGGCAGGGCGACCGGCTGCGGCACGGTGGTCGGGCCGGACCGACCGGCGTCCCGGGCGGTGTCGAACAGTTCCTGGCTGAACCCGAGGACCCGGCTGCCCAGCGCGTGCATCACATGGTGGGCTAGGTCGGCGGAGAGCCCGCCGGCCCGCAGGGTGGCCACCACCGAGTCGAGGTAGCTCAGGATCGCCGGAGTCGCCATGTTCCGCGACTCGATGGCCAGGGCCGCCCAGGGGTGACGCCGCAGCGCCCCCCGGGCGGAGAGGATCCGCCCTCGGAGGACCTGCTTCCAGTCGCCGTCGGAGGGCGGTGGGTCGATCTCGCCGACCACCATGTCGATCATCGCGTCGAGCAGTTCGTCCTTGTTGGCCAGGTGCTTGTAGAGGGCCATCGGCACCACACCCAGTTCCTGGGCCAGGTTGCGCATGCTGAGCGACTCGATCCCGGCGGTGTCAGCGAGGGTGATCGCGGTGCGCAGGACCCGCTCCCTGCTCAGTGGCGTCCGCCGGGGCGTTCCTGCCTGCTCAGCCATCGTGATCCTCGTCTTTTCGGGTGCCGAAAGAACCATAACCGCCTTGACAGGTGTACGGCGTACACCTACCGTCAACCGCATAGGTGTACGCCGTACACCTGCCGAAGGGGAGGTCACGATGAGGGCGATCGTCCAGGACCGGTACGGACCGCCGGAGACCCTGCACCTGGCCGAGGTCGAGGTGCCGGTGCCCGCCGCCGACGAGGTGCTCGTGCGCATCGAGGCCGCCGCGGTCAACGCGTACGACTGGCATGTCATGCGGGGTGACCCGCGGATGGCCCGGCTCAGCCTGGGCCCCGCGAAGCCCCGGGCCCGGATCCGGGGCCGTGACTTCGCCGGGCGGGTGACCGCCGTCGGCGCGCAGGTCCGCCGACTGCGCCCCGGCGACGCCGTCTTCGGTGACCTCGGCGAGGCCGACGGGGCCTTCGCCGAGTACGCCTGCGTACCCGAGAAGCTGGTGGCGCAGGCGCCGGCCAACCTGACGCCGCAGCAGGCGGCCGCCCTGCCGCTGGCCGGGGTCACCGCCCTGATGGGACTGGCCGATGTCGGAGGGGTCGGGCCGGGGCAGCGGGTCCTCGTCAACGGCGCCTCGGGTGGGGTCGGCACCCTGGCCGTGCAGTTGGCCAAGGTCCTCGGCGCGACCGTCACGGCGGTGTGTTCCACCCGCAATGTCGACCTGGTCCGCAGCCTGGGGGCCGACCGCGTCATCGACTACACCCGCGAGGACTTCACCCGCGTCGGTGGCCGCCACGACCTGGTGTTCGACCTGGTCGGCAACCGCTCGCTGGCCGCCCTGCGGCGCGCGGTGACCCCGACCGGCACCCTCGTGCTCTCCGGCGGCGGGGTCTACCGGGAGGGCAGTCTCCTTGGACCGGTCTGGCTGCTGGCCCGGGGGCGGCTGCTGGCGCCCTTCGTCCGGCAGCGTATCGCCGTCCTGACCACGACACCCAGCCGCGCGCACCTCGACACCCTCCGTGGGTACGCCGAAGCCGGGCGGCTCACCCCGGTCATCGACCGGAGCTACCCCCTGGCCGAGGTGCCCCAGGCCATCGGCTACCTCGAGGGCGAACACGCCCGGGCGAAGGTGGTCATCGCCGTTGCGCACGATCCCGCTGCGGCGATGGAAAACCTGTAACCCATCGGTTACGCTTTACCGGTGGACGAGATAGCGGCCGCCATCGCCGATCCGGTGCGTCGGCGGATCCTGGAACTGCTGCGGGAGGATCGGCTCACGGCCGGTCGGATCGCCGCGCACTTCGAGATCAGCCGGCCGGCGGTCAGTCGTCACCTGCGCGTACTGCGGGAAAGTGGTCTGGTGCGCGACACCGTGGTCGGCCGCGAGCGCCGCTACGAACTGGACCCGACCCGGCTGGCCGGACTGCTCCAGTGGCTGACGCAGTTCACCCGGGCCGAGGCCTGGGAGCGCCGGTTCGACGCGCTGGAAACCGAGGTCCACCGTACCCGCCGCGAGCGCCGCACCGGCGGCTCGCCGACATCCCGTGAGGAGCGGACAGCTTGACTCCCATACCAACCGGACGCCTCGTCGACACCGAGAGCGGCCCCGCCCTGGTCGTCACCCGCGAATTCCGGGCCCCGATCTCCGACGTCTGGGCCAGCCTGACCGAACCTGATCGCACCGCCCGCTGGTACGGCCGCTGGTCCGGCCAGGCCGGGCCCGGTCGCAGCATCCAGGTGCAGATGGGCTTCGAGGAGGGACAGCCGTGGTCCGAGATGCGGATCGACACCTGCGAGCCACCCCGCCGGCTGGCCCTCTCCAGCCAGGACGAAGCCGGTCTTTGGCGGTGGGAGGTGCTGCTCACCCCGCAGGGGGAACGGACGGAACTGCGCTTCGTCCAGCACCTGGACACGACCGACGGGCTCGGTGAGATCGGGGCCGGCTGGGAGTACTACCTGGATCGACTCCTGGCCGCCCACAACGACACCCCGATGCCCTCGTTCGAGGACTACTACCCGGCGATGAAGGCCCATTTCGATCAGCTCACCGGAGCACCCGGCTGAGCCGCCGGGCCGGCAGGTTCCCGGTCCGCCGAATGTGATCGATACGGCAGCGTCGAGTGCCTTCGGCCCGTTTTGTTCTCTCTGGCCCGGGTACCGCCCCTGGGGTCTGCTCGTTGTGTTCCAGGGAGGTACCCGTAGAGATGGAATCGCGTAACCCCGCCAAGGCGGTCAAGGATGTCGTGGAGTCAGCCGCGGAGAAGGTCACCGAGGCGCTGACCCCACAGGTGCCCGGTGCCCCGGGCAGCGCCCCGCCGTCCCTGGCGGAGCCGACCACCCCGCACGACCCCCTGCCGCCCAAGCCGGAGCAGGGCACCCCGCAGACCCGTACCCCCACCGGGGCGAAGACCGGTACCCCCGCGAAGGCCAAGGGCCAGCAGGGTGCCTTCCTCACCACCGCGCAGGGGGCGCGGCTGCGCGACACGGACCATTCGCTGAAGGCCGGGCCACGCGGACCGGTCCTGCTCCAGGACCACCACCTGCGGGAGAAGATCACCCACTTCGACCACGAGCGCATCCCGGAGCGGGTCGTGCACGCCCGAGGCGCCGGGGCGCACGGCATCTTCACCGCGTACGGCACCGCGGAGAACGTCACCCGGGCCGGCTTCCTGCGCAAGGGCCGCGAGACCGAGGTCTTCGTCCGCTTCTCCACCGTGCTCGGTTCGCGCGGTTCGGCCGACACGGTACGCGACACCCGTGGCTTCGCCACCAAGTTCTACACCGACGAGGGCACCTTCGACCTGGTCGCCAACAACATGCCGGTCTTCTTCATCCAGGACGCCATCAAGTTCCCGGACATCATCCACGCCGCCAAGCCGCACCCGGATCGGGAGATCCCGCAGGCGCAGAGCGCCCACGACACCTTCTGGGACTTCGTCTCCCTGCACACCGAGGCGCAGCACCACACCATGTGGAACATGTCCGACCGGGGCATCCCGCGTTCGTACCGGACCATGGAGGGCTTCGGGGTCCACACCTTCCGCCTGGTCAACGCGGCGGGGGAGACCGCGTTGGTGAAGTTCCACTGGAAGCCCAAGCTGGGTGTGCACTCCCTGGTCTGGGAGGAGGCGCAGCTGCTGAACGGGATCGACCCGGACTTCCACCGCCGGGACCTCTACGACGCCATCGAGGCCGGTGCCTTCCCCGAGTGGGAGCTCGGCATCCAGGTCTTCCCGGACACTCCGGAGGAGACCTTCGCCGGCATCGACCTGCTCGACCCGACCAAGATCGTGCCGGAGGAACTGGCCCCGGTGCAGCCCATCGGCAAGCTGGTGCTCAACCGCACCCCGACGAACTTCTTCGCCGAGACCGAGCAGGTCGCCTTCCACGTCGGCCACCTGCCGCCGGGCATCGACGTCACGAACGATCCGCTGTTGCAGGGCCGACTCTTCTCGTACGTCGACACCCAGCTGACCCGGCTGGCCGGGCCTAACTTCCCCCAGATCCCGATCAACCGGCCGCACGCCGCCGTCAACGACATGCTGCGGGACGGCTTCCACCAGCAGGCCATCCATGCCGGGGTGGCGCCGTACCGGCCGAACTCCCTCGACGGCGGCAACCCCTTCCCGGCGGGCGTCGACGACCACCCCTTCATCGACGTACCCGTGCAGGTGGCCCAGGCCCCCAAGATCCGGCAGAGCCCGGCCTCCTTCGACGACCACTTCAGCCAGGCCCGACTCTTCTGGTTGAGCATGTCCCCGGTCGAGCAGGAACACATCATCCGGGCCTACACCTTCGAGCTGGGCAAGTGCTACCACCAGGCGATCAAGGAACGGCAGCTGCAATGCCTGGCCAACATCGACCCGGTGCTCTGCGCCCAGGTCGCCACCGGCCTGGGACTGCCCGCGCCGAAGCCGACCATTCCGCTGGCCGAGGTCGAGCCCAGCCCCGCCCTGTCGCAGGTCGGCCGGCAGTGGCCGGTCGACGGCCGGACGGTCGGCATCGTGGTGACCGACGACAGCGACCTGGATACCATCCACCACGTCCGTCGGGCCGTCTTCGCCGCCGACATGGTGCCGCTGCTGATCGCCGGGCACGGCGGCATGATCGGCGACCTGCCGGTGCAGCGCACCTTCGCCACCGGCCGCTCGGTCGAGTTCGACGCCCTGCTGCTCGCCGCCGCACCACCACCGGCCCCCGACGCCCTGCCCGCCCGGGACGCCAAGGCCGGCGCGGCGAACTCCGCCACGATCGACCCCCGGGTGCTGCTGCTGGTCGAGGAGGTCTGGCGGCACGCCAAGGCGATCGGCGCCTGGGGCACCGGCGTCACCGTCCTGGACCAGGCCGGTGCCACCGGCAGCCCGGGTGTGGTCACCGGCGACTCCGGCGACGACGTCTTCGACAGCCTCCGGCAGTTGATGACCCAGCACCGGGTCTGGGAGAGGTTCCCCGCCTCGCTGTCCTGACCCGACACGCCCGTTGCGGCCGCCTCGCCCCAAGGTCAGCGAGGCGGCCGCAATGTTCTTCCGGCGGACCGCAGTCGATCACATACCCGGCTGCGCCCGGGTGGCGGAGGACCGGTCAGTGAGTGCTCAGTGGCGCGGCGCTGCGGGCGGGCACGGCCATCACCAGGCCGCTGACCGGCCGGGTCGGGATGCGGTGCAGCGGAATGTCCAGGTCCTGGGCGGGCACCTGGTGGTCGAGGCGGGCCAGCCGTACGGCCAGGGCCGACAGGAGCGCGCCGGTGATCTGCTCCCCGGGGCAGCGGTGGCCGGTACGCGGGTCGCCACCCCCCTGCGGTACGAGGTCGAAGGCACCGATCTCCCGACCGACGAAGCGGTCCGGGTCGAACCGGTACGGGTCCGGCCAGAGTCGGGCGTCGTGGTTCTGGCCGTACAGGTCGAGCAGGACGATCGCCCCGGCGGGGATGTCGGTGCCCTGCCAGGTCAGGTCGGTCCTGGCCCGACCGCCGATGAAGGGTGCGAAGGGGTAGAAGCGCCGTACCTCGTGGGCGAACGCCTCGGCGAAGGCGGCATCGCCCTGTCGGAGCCGGTCCCGGTGCTCGGGCCAGCGGTGCAGGGCGTGCCCGGCGAAGGTCACGAACCAGGTCACCGCGACCGTCGGCCGGATGATGTTGAGTAGTTCCACGGCGGCGATCTGCGGATCCAACAGCTGACCGTCGCTGTCCCGGTGCGCGGCCACCGCCGCCAGCGCCGAGTCCGGCGGCACGGCCAGCTCGCCCCGCCGGACCTGGGTGACGATGTCGGCCAGCCAGCGCTCCCGGCGTCCCCGCGCGCGGCGGGCCCGCCAGTGTCGGGGCCCGGCCGTGGCGAAGCCGTCGACCATCGCTACCAGGTCGGCCGCGAGTGCCGGGAGGTCCTGCGGCTGTACCGGTATGCCGGTCCACTCACAGACCGCGCGGGTCAACACCGGGGCCGTCTCGTCGAACAACACCACCTGCCGCCCCGACCAGGATCGGGTGGCCGCGTCCCACGCCGTCTCGGCCCGCTCCACCAGGCCGTCGAAGCCGCCGTTCATCAGCAGGGCGGTGAACATCGCCTTGCGTACCCGGTGCGGCTCACCGTCGAGGGTGTGTACGGCGCCCTTGCCGAACAGGGTCCCCCGCAGCGGCTCGGGAATGGCGCCGTGCCGCCGGATGTGCCGCTCGTCGTAGAAGAACCGGGCGGCCTCGGGCCCCCGCAGCGCCACCGTGGTCTGACCGAGCAGCCGGGTCCGCACCACGTCGGCCGGACTGTGGCGCAGGCGGTTGGGCAGCCATCCGTAGCCTTGGATCGCGAGCGTGAGAGTGTCGTCCATGCGTCCCATCAGGTCAACCAGCATGAGGCTGGTCCTGCCCACTGTGGCCCTGGTCAAACCAACGGCACCCGTTCACCTCACTGTTCCGCCACCAGGGTCTTACGCATCTGCTGCGTGACCACCCGGTATCCCGAACTGCCGTACAGCCCGACGGCGCGGGCGTTGTCACCGAACACGTTGAGTTCGATGGCACCGACCCCGTGCCGGCGAACGGCGTCCTCACCGGCGGCCAGCAGGGCCCGCCCGTAGCCCGCCCCACGATGGGCCGCACCGATCTCGATGTCGTAGAGGAAGGCGCAGTCCGGGACGCCACGCGGATGGGTGAGCCCGATCCACAACACCCCGATCGAGGTCCCGTCCCGGAGTGCACCGGTGAGGAACAGCATCCCGGGGGTGCCGAACCCCTGCGGCAACAGGGTGTCGTTGTTCTGCTGGGCCAGTTCCTGGGCTTCCTCGGCGGGCCAGTTGCCGGCCGCCACCTGCGCGTCCGCGAAGGCCCGCACGATGCCGGCCCGCCACTGGTCGAACTCGGCCTCGGTCATCGATCGCACGGTCAGTTCAGACATGCGGGCGATGCTTGCACATCACGTCAATCGGTCGGGGTGCCGAACCAGCGGGGTAGCTGGGCCAGCAACTCCTGCTGGTCGGCGCCGGCCCAGGCGATGTGGCCGTCGGGTCGCAGCAGGATTGCGGGCACCTCCAACTCGGCACTGGTGTCGACGACGTGGTCGACCCGGTCGGCCCAGCCGTCGACCGAGAGCCGACCGGTCTGGTCGAGCAGCAGTCCACGACCGCTGCGGGTCAGCTCGTAGAGGCGTCCCCGGCCAAGCGACACGTCCCGCATCCGTCGGCCCAGCAGGTCATGCCCCGGGCCGAAGTCGTACCGCACCCGGATCGCGGTGATCTTCTCGGTCAGGTACCGGTTGACCTCCTCGAAGTCCATCAGCTCCGACAACAGTCGGCGCAGGGACTGCGGACCCGGCTCGGTGGAGAGCAACTCCATCTGCGCGCGGGTGTTGTCCAGCACCTCGGCCGCTACCGGATGCCGTTCGGTCTGGTAGCTGTCCAGCAGCCCCTCCGGCGCCCAGCCATTCACCTCGGCGGCGAGTTTCCAGCCGAGGTTGAAGGCGTCCTGGATGCCGAGGTTGAGACCCTGCCCGCCGGTCGGGGGGTGGATGTGCGCGGCGTCGCCGGCCAACAGCACCCGACCCACCCGGTAACGCTCGGCCAGCCGGGTGGAGTCGCCGAAGCGCGACAGCCAGCGGGGCGAGTGCACCCCGAAGTCCGTGCCGGCGTACGCCCGCAGTTGCTGTTTGAACTCGTCGAGCGTCGGCGCGACGGTCCGGTCGACGGCCACTTTCTCGGCGGGCACGACGACCCGGTACACCCCGTTGCCGATGGGCCCGAGACCGAACCGCTTCTGGGTCTTGCGGATCTCGGTGACCATGGCGACGATCGTGTCCAGCGGGGCATCCGCCTCCATCTCCCCCAGCAGCGTGTCGACCCGGCTCGGCTCGCCGGGGAAACCGACCCCGAGCAGATTGCGTACGGTGCTGCGCCCGCCGTCACAGCCGACCAGGTAGCGTGCGCGCAACCGGGTGCCGTCGGCCAGTTCGGCGGTGACGCCGTGCTCGTCCTGACTCAGCCCGACCACTTCGCAGCCGCGCCGCAGTTCCGCCCCGACGGCCACGGCATGCTCGGCGAGCAGGCGGTCGGTGGTGGTCTGCGGGATTCCCAGCACGTAGGCGTGGGTGCTGTCCAGTTCGGGCGCCGGTTTGTCGATGGCGGCGAACCCGCCGACCGGGTACCGCTGGCCGTTGGCGAGGAAGGTGTCCAGCAGTCCGCGCTGGTCCAGCACCTCGATACTGCGTACGTGCAGGCCGAGCGACCGGACGAAACCGGTCAGCTCCGTGTCCTTCTCCAAGACGACGACCTGTACCCCGTGCAGCCGCAATTCTGCGGCCAACATCAGGCCGGTCGGTCCGCCACCTACAACGATCACGTCAAACATGCGCAGCCCGATCACATGGAGTGGATGAGTCGGCCATCGCGCGCTGCCGCACGGTAGGGAGATCTCCCTCTCCGTTTCCGCAGCTCGTGGCCTCGGTCGCAGATTCTGCGGCATCACCCGGGTCTTGCCGCAAGACCCCATGTGCGCTATAAGTTAAGAGTGGCAGGAAGCGACCGCTTCCTGCTTTTTGTATTTCCTGGCGATGCGGGCCGTCGTTGCCGAGCGCGCGCCCTGTCGAGCTTCGGACGCGCGCCCTGTCGAGCTGAGCGCGTGCACGGATCGCGATGACCGGCCGTGGATGCACCGGCGTCAGCACCAGGATCAGTGCAGTGCGACGGCCACCGGCTCAGCGTCCACCGCGGCGAACTGGTCGGGCCGGGCCACGACGAGCAGGGCGAGCAGTGCCGAGGCCAGGCCGCCGGCGATCACCGCGGCCATCGCCACCGCGCCGTTGCCGAGCACCCCGACCAGCGGCGCGGCCAGCGCGCCGACGCCGAACTGCACCGCACCGAGTAGGGCGGAGGCGGTACCGGCCGCCTCGCCGTGCCGGCTGAGCGCCAACGCCGGCGCGTTCGGCAGTGCGAGGCCGGTCGCGGCCAGCACCAACCACAGCGCGGCCAGCAGCGCCGGCAGCCCGCCGAGGCCGGTCACGGCGAGCGCGACGAGCACCACAGCGGCGCCGGTACCCGCGAGCAGGGCGACCAGCAGGATCCGTTGCGGGGTGTAGCGGCGCAGCAGTCGCACGTTGCCCTGGGTAGCGGCGATCAGCCCGATGGCACCGGCACCGAAGGCCAGCCCGAACTGCTGCTCGTCCAACCCGTACTGCTCCTGCATCACGAAGGAGGACCCGGCGACGTAGGCGAACAGCGCCGCCATGGCCAGGCCGGCGACCAGGATCAACCCGACGAAGGCGCGGTCGCGGAGCAGGCCACCGTAGAGCCGCGCGATGTGCAGCGGCCCGCCGCGTTGCCGCTGCGCGGGCGGCAGGGTCTCCGGCAGGCCCAGCAGGGCGACGAGCATCAGCAGTACGCCGAAGACGGCCAGGGCCGCGAACACGCCACGCCACTGCGTCCACCGCAGCAGTTCACTGCCGAGCGTCGGGGCGAGCACCGGCGCGGCACCCATCACCAGCAGCAGCCGGGAAAGCGTCCGGGCGAATGCGATGCCGGTGAACAGGTCACGCACCACGGCCATGGCGATCACGGCGGCTGCCGCCGCGCCGAGGCCCTGCACGACCCGCAGCGCCCCCAGCACGGTGACGTTCGGGGCGAGCGCGCAGCACACCGAGGCGACGATGTGCAGCGCGGTGCCGGCGATCAGCGGTGCCCGGCGGCCGACGGCGTCGGAGAGGGGACCGATCAGCAGCTGACCCAACGCGAGACCGACAAGCGTGCCGGTGAGGGTCAACTGCACCGCCGCCGAGCTGGTCGCGAAGTCGTCGACGATCGAGGGGAGCGCCGGCAGGTACATGTCGATGGTGAGCGGGCCCACCGCGATCAGCGACCCGAGCACGAGGATCAGCCGCAGGCGCTGCCGAGGGGTCATCAGGTCGCCGGGCATCACCGGCCGCGGCGCCACGGCCGTGTCGACAGAGGTCATCGGATCGTCTCCACGAAACGGGCGGTCAGGGCAGTCAGCGGCGTGATCGTCACAACTGGCTGCAACCCGCGACCGGCGGGCTGATTCCCGCTCCGGGCATTGGTAATGCAGGTCACAGCCCTGCCGGACGACCCGCCGAGCGACCGGGCCGGCGGCCGGAGCCACCGCCTGGTAACTCTCCGGCACTGACCCTGCCATCGGCGTTCAGGCGCGCCGAACCGGCGGTACCTCTTCGACCTATCTGCCTAGGATGCTCTACGGGTGGTGTCGCGGTCAACGCCGGTGACAGTCACGCCAAGTGGTCATTCGCCAGCAGGATCAGATGATCGGCCCTCAGCGCCAGCCGCTGTCCGTGACGAGCACGCCGCTCGCCGAGGTGGGGCTGGGATGTGGATGCTGGTCGCGGAGGGGCCGATGCGGCTCGGTCAGCGGTCGGCGCGGATCAGGTCGGCGGCGCGCCAGGCCAGCGCCATCACCGGGGCATTGAGGTAGCCCGAGACGAGGATCGGCAGCACCGAGGCGTCCACGATGCGCAGGCCGGCCAGACCGCGTACCCGCAACCGCGGGTCAACCACGAAGTCGTCGCCCGGGCCCATCGCGCAGGTGCCCACCGCGTGGTAGCCGCAGTAGCCGAGGGCCAGCCCCGCCTCGATGATCTCCTCGTCGTCCTGCACCGCCGGGCCGGGCAGTGTCTCGGCGACGATCCGCTTGGCGATCGGTGCCGTGCCGAACAACTCCCGAGCCCGCCGGAACGCGCCGACGGCGACCCGACGGTCGTGGGGGGAGGTGAAGTAGTTCGCCACGATCGCCGGTGCCGTGCCGGGGTCGGCCGAGGTGATGGCCAGGCTGCCTTCGCTCTCCGGCCGGGTCACCGTGACCTGGGCCATCAGCCCCGACTCGGACTCCAACTCGATCGCCCGTCCGGAGCGGCGGGGCGCTGCCGAGAACGGCGCGAGCAGCAACTGCGCGTCGGGGTGCCCGACGTCCGGCGCGGAGCGGAAGTACGCCCCGACGTCGTACACCGGCAGGGCGAGCAACCCCCGTCGGGTGGTCAGGTAGCGCAGCATCTCCCGGGCCTGCCCGAGTGGGCTGCTCAGGCGCGCGTTGTAGCCGGCCCTGCCGGCCAGCCGGAACTGCATGGGTGTGGTGCGGTGCTCGCGCATGCCGGTGCCGACGCGCGGCCGGTCCAGCCGCACCGGGACACCGGCCCGGCTCAGGGTGTCGGCCGGGCCGATGCCGGAGACCTGCAACAGTTGTGGGGTGGCGATCGCCCCGGCGGCGAGGATCACCTCGGCGGCGGCCCGATGGTCGACACTCCGGCCGCCCTGGCGGGTGCGTACCCCGACCGCGTGATCGTTCTCGATCAGAATGCGGACCACGACGGTGTCGACCACGACGGTGAGGTTGGGGCGGTTGCGGACCGGATGCAGGAAGGCGTCCGCGGCGTTGCTGCGGCGGCCGTCGCGGATGGTCGCCATCAGGTAGCCGATGCGTTCCTCGTCGGTGGCGTTGAGGTCGTCAACCCGGTGCCAGCCCAGTTCCACACCGGCGGCGATGGCGCTCTCGCTGATCTCGTCGGTGCCGGTGGCGCTGGACAGGCGCAACGGCCCGCCGGCGCCGCGCACCTCGGAGGCGCCGAGCGGATTGTCCTCCAGGCGCTTGAAGATCGGCAGCATGGTGTCCCAGCCCCAGCCGGGGTTGCCGAGACGTTCCAGCTCGTCGTAGTCGAGCCGGTCGCCCCGGCCGTACACCATGCCGTTGATCGAGCTGGACCCGCCGATCAGCCGGCCGCGCTGCCAGATCTCCTGCTGGCCCGCTCGGACCTGCGCCGGGTAGTGCCAGGCGGTGCGCCGGTCGTCCATCAACCGGCTGAATCCCTTGGGGATGCGGACCCAGGGGCTGCGGTCCCAGCCGCCGGCCTCGATGAGCAGGACCCGGGTGCCCGGGTCCTCGGTCAGTCGATTGGCCAGCACACAACCGGCAGCGCCGGCACCGACCACGATGTAGTCGAACTCCGCCATGCTGCCCCCCGGTTACGGCGTGTCGTAGCGCACCCACCGTAGTGCGTTGATCACTGCTTCGGGAAGGTGCTTCATGTCGGAGAAATCCGACGCAGGGGTGAAACCCGCCGCCCGACGTGTGCGTCATCAGGATGAATCGACCGAGGACCGGCCGCCGACAGGGCTACCGGCGACAGCGGTCGGGACCACCGGGAGGCAACCGTGGTGCTGGGTAGGTGGCTCGCTGGGGCGAGTCTGGTGGCGCTGACCGGCGTCGCCGCGATGATGTACGGCGCGGCCTCGCCGGCAGGGGAGGCGACGGCGTCGGTGGGAAAACCGGCGGCTGAGGTGGTGGCGGTGGCGCAGCCGCCGGCCGCGAAACCCAAGCCGAAGCCGACCGCGAGCACCGATCCGGTGCTGTCGGGCAAGCGTCGGGTCACGATCGTACGGGTGGGGGCCTTCGAGTCCGGCCTGTCCCTGCTCGACGGTGGTCGACTGGCCGAGGTGGACGGCGCCGAGGGACGGCAGGTGTTCGTGCCGACTCCGCTGGGCGCGGGGGAATACCTGATCAAGGCGTACTACGGTGGCGGCACCGGCAAGCCGGTGTGCTGGCAGTCGCACAACCCGCAGAACACCCAGCCGCTGTATGTGCGGGGTGCCACCTGCCGGGCGGGTGACCCGGCGCAGCGGTTCGTCATCGCCCCCGCCGAGGGGGGAGGCCCCCGCGAGTACGTGATCAGCAACCGGTGGGCGTACCTGCGTGACTCGGCCCGCTCCGGGTTGATCCTGGAGGAGTTGGGTGACGCGGCGCCGTTCAGCAGCTTCCGGTTCAACGACACCGGACCGGCCCCGCGCAAATGACCCCTGCGGCGACCCGGCCACCCACCTCGGGTCGGGTCGCCCTCGGCGTGACCAGGCAGTTGTCTCGTTCAACCCGGTCAGGTGGGAGGCTTGTATCGATGCGTGACGCGGCGGAGTTCGACGCCTTCTACTCCGGGTCCGTGCAGCGGGTGCTGGGTCAGCTGTACGCGATGATCGGCGACCGGGCCGAGGCCGAGGACGCGGTGGCCGAGGCGTACGCCCGGGCCTGGGACCGGTGGGTGTCGGTGCGCGAGTGCGACAGCCCGGAGGCCTGGGTACGCAGGGTGGCCTACCGGGTGGCGGTCAGCGCGTGGCGCAAGACCGTGAACCGGCTGCGAGCCCATCGGCGGGACGCCACCGGGCAGCAGGTGGCGGCCACCTCGGTCGATCATGTCGCCGTGGTGACGGCCCTGCGGCGGATCCCCACCGAGCAGCGTCGGGTGGTGGTGCTGCACCATCTGGTCGGTCTCAGTGTCACCGAGATCGCTACGGAGGTGGGCAGCAACGAGAACACCGTCAAGACCCGGCTGGCCCGGGGCCGTCGGGCCCTGGCCGCCCACCTGACCGAGGAGAGTGGTTCCCACATGGGCGGAGGGCGGCAGCCGTGAGCTTCGACAACCAGCTCGACGACGCCCTGCGGGCGTTGGCGCGCGACGGGGGGCAGGACGGCCGGATCCGGGCCGCCACCGACATCCGGCGACGTGGCGACATCAGGCGTCGCCGCCGCCGCACCGCCTCGGTGGCGCTGGCCGCCACCGCCGTCGTCGCGCTCGGTGCGGGTGTCGCCCTGGCCCGTCTCGGCGGGACCACGCAGCCGACCCCGATCGGCCCGGCCGATCCCTCCACCGTCACCGGACCCTCCGCCGACCCCAGCGTCCGGTCGTCCAGCCCGTCCTCCTCGCCCACGGCCTCACCCGGGACGCCCAGCAGCTCACCTGCGGCGCCCAGCAGTTCCCCGGCCGCGCCGAGCAGTTCCGCCGCGGTGCCGCCGAGCACCGATCGGCTGCTGTCCGGCACCCGTCAGGTGGCCATCGTGCGCACCGGGGCCTTCGAGTCGGCGGTGTCCATGCTCGACGACGGCCGGCTGGCCGAGGTCGACGGTGTCGAGGGCCGCCGGCTGTTCGTGATCACGCCGCAGGGCCCCGGCACCTACCAGATCCGCACCGCCGCCGACCCCGACGCCGACCTGACCGACATCTGCTGGGAGGTCCGCTCGGCCGGCAGCCAGCCCCTGCGGGTCGAAGGCGTCCCCTGCGACCAGGCCGAACCCCGACAGCGTTTCTCTCTCGACCCCGCCGCCGGAGGCACGTACCTGATCAGCAGCAACTCCGCCTACCTGCAGAACTCCCCAACCCGAGGCCTGATCCTCGAAGAGGCCGGCGACGCCCCGGTCACCACCCACTTCCGCCTCGTCGACAACGGCCCCGCCCCAAACTGACACCCCACCCCACCCGCCCTCACCCACCCCGCTCCCACCCGCTCTCCCCGTCGATCATGCAGTTTTGGTCGCCGGATCGCGGCATATCAACTATTTGTCCCGACCGAAACTGCATGATCGACGGGGCGGAGGCGTGGGGGAGGGGGCGTCTGGGGTGGGGGGAGGGTGGGTGGGCGGGGGCCAGCGGGTCTGCTTGATCGTGGTGAGCACGTCGCGGGCGGCGGCGGCCACGGCACAATCCGGGACGCGGCAGAGGGGGCAGCGGCCGTCCGGGCCGGGCTGGTGGTCACGCAGGGTCCAGCGGGCGGTCAGGGTGAGCCGGTTGAGGATCTGGGCCAGGGTCAGGAAGGGGGCGGTCATCCTCGGGTCACCCCCAGGGTGGCGGCGAGCGCGAGAATCGTGACCGGGGCGTCGGGGTGACGGAGGGTGTCGGCGAGTACCTGCCGGGCGGCGGGCCGGTGGCGTACCTCGGCGGGCGCGATCCGGTCGGCTTCCAGCAACACCCGACCGGCGCCGACCGGATCGGCATCCTGAAGGTACGCGCGGGCGACATCGATCAGGTGAGCGGCGCGATGCTCGGGCGGCAACCATCGCCAACCGTCACGCCCGATCGCCTCCTCGTGTCGGGCGATCGCCGCGTCGGTCGTACCCGACTCGACTGCGACCGTGACCCCGGCGAGGGCCACCGCCGTCGGTCCGAAGCCGGTGTGCTGGTGGTCGTGCCCGTCGCCGACCTCGGCGGCCAGGTCGGCGGCCTCGTCCAGGCGGGCGGCGGCGGCCGGTTCGTCGCCGTGCCGGGCCGCCGCGAGCGCCGCCTGCACGAGCAACGTCCCACACAACGACAGTCGCGCCGGGTCGGAGTCGGCCTGACCGATCCGGTACGCGGCCGCGAGGGTGGCCCGGCCCGCCTCCCGCGCCCGACCTCCGGCCCGCAACACCTGACCGAGTTGCACGGTGGCCGCCGCCACCAGCACCGGATCACCGGCCGCCACACTCATCGCCCGGTCGGCGGCCAACCAGCCCAACTCGGCCTCACCCAGCTTGACCAGCAGCGACGCGGTCACCCGGTACGCCTCCACCAGCGACACCCGACCCTCCTGCGGCTCGCGGGCATACCCCCGCTGCGCGCCGGCCACCAGTCCGGGCAGCAACCCGATCAGCGGCGGGTACCGCGCAAGCTGGTAGCTGGTCCAGGCGTGCGCGACCGACCGCGCCAGCGCGGCCCCGTCCGGCGGGTTCCGGCCCGCCGTCGGCCGATCAAAAGCGATGTCGTACGCGCACAGCGCCGCCCGGATCGACTCCACGCCCTCGACCCGCGTGGTCACCTCGACGGGCCGACTGTCCTGCCCGAGCAGCATCGCCTGGTCGATGCGCAGCGCGGCGGCGATGTCCCGCAACGTGGAGACCTTGTCCAGCGCCCGTACGCCCCGCTCGACCTTGTCCACCCAGCTCTTCGACTTACCGAGCCGATCGGCGAACACCTGCTGCGACATCCTCCGCCGCACCCGCCAGTACGCCACCCGCCGCCCGACCGGCACCTCACTCTCCACGGCGCCACCTTCCGTCGGGTAGTGCCCGAGTCGTCTCAGTGACCGGTACCCGGGCTGCCTCGGCTTGGGCGAGCAGCCGCCGCTTTGCGGCCTCCCGTTCCGCTGTCTGAATCTGCTCTGCTGCGTTCTGTTGGGCGGTGTCACCCCGACCTCTCATGCCTGCCTCCGCTGGCGTCATCGGACCAGTCAGCTGTGACCAAGTCATCACAGAGAGGATTCCACGACGCACCTGCTCCAGACAACTGTCTGGAGCAGGTGTCTATTAGGATCATGGGCCTGGTCTTGTGGGCCGTAGACTGTCCGACGTGGCAAGTCCTACGGCACGGCGAAAGCTGGGAATCGAACTCAAGGGGTTGCGTGAAGCAGCCGGCCTCAACATCGAACAGGCGGCAACCGCCGCTGGCATCTCCGATTCGCATCTGAGCCGCATCGAACGAGGTCGAGTTGGCGTGCGGCCTTTGACGCTCAAGGCATTGCTCCAGAGCTACGGCGCCGATGCTGAGATCACGGAGCGGCTTGCCAAGATCGCCGCCGACACCACCAAGCGTGGGGACCGAGGTTGGTGGCAGCCGTACGCTGCCTCGATCTCCGACAAGTACGCCAGCCTGATCGCCTTCGAGAGTGAAGCGATCTCGATCAGGGCCTTCGGTCCGATGATCGTGCCAGGTCTGCTCCAGACCGAGGACTATGCTCGCGCCTTGCTGCAACGCGGACCCGTCCGCCTCAAGGCCGACGAGATCGATACTCGCGTGGAGGTGCGCACCTCGCGCCAAGCCATCCTTGATCAGACCGATCCGCCGAACCTGTGGTTCATCCTTGACGAGGGAGTCATCCGCCGCATGGTCGGCGGGCCCGAGGTGATGCGCCGCCAACTGCTTCATCTGGCGGACGTCGCCGCCCGGTCCAATGTCGACCTTCAGGTGATCCCGTACACGTCTGGCGCCCACGCTGGCACGCTCGGGCCGCTCGTGATCCTCGGCTTCGTTGAGGGCGAGGACGTCGTGTACTGCGAAACGTATGCGGGAGATCTCTACCCGGAGGCGGTAGCATCGTACGGCGACGTGTTCAACCGGTTGGCGCAGGATGCGTTGTCGGCTGACCGCTCAATCGAGATGCTGCGCAGTGCCGCCGAGGGGATGAAGTGAACGGCCTGACGGAAGACTGGAAGAAGTCGACCAGAAGCAACGGCAGTGACAGCTGTGTCGAGGCTCGCTTGGGTGACAGTGGCGTGCAGGTCCGAGACTCCAAGGACCGCAACGGCCCGATTCTGTCGTTCGACCGCGACAGCTACGCCAACTTCCTGACCTGGCTGACGACCTGTCAGTAGTACTCGCGTTGGCGTGCTTAATCCGTGGAACCAACGGAGACCCATGTGCCGATTGAGAGAGTGGACTACCGGCGCATAGCGAACGAGATCACGAGCCAGATCAAATCTGGCGAGCTTGCGCCGGGCGAGAAGTTGCCTTCCACACGTCAGCTTGCCGAGCAGCACGGCGTGCACATCTCCACGATCCACCGAGTCATGTCGCTCCTCAAAGACAGGGAATTGGTCGAGGGGCATCCTGGTAAGGGCGTCTACGTGGCTGAGCCTGAGCCCAAGAACGAGTAGCCTGTCGTGCTTCCTCCGATCACCAGGATGGACAGGGTCGCGTAACTCACGCGGAGGCGTGTAAGAAATGCCCGTACCGACTGGCGGCTACCGCGAGGTCGTCGAAGACATGGCCGCTCGCATCAAGGCCGGAGAGTACGGCCCAGGCGACCGCTTGCCGACATACCGGGAGCTTTCTGATCTGTATCAGGTCAGTGTGACGACCGTGCAGCGAGCTGTGATCATCTTGCAGGATCGTGGCTTGGTCGTCGGGCTGCAAGGACGGGGCCTGTGGGTGGCCGAGCGCCAAGAGTGAATGCCAACCGCCGACAGCGGCAGCGCGCGACTGTGGCAGCCGAACTCTTCAAGATCGTGCTCGATGTTGGATCGAGTGGTATCGAGTAGGCGGATAGCCACTCGATCCCGGATCGAGTGTGACCTTGGCGCTGGGGAGTGACCTTGGCGCTCGGGAGCGGGCGTGGCGTGGGGTTCGAGCGCGCTCGGTGGCGCAGGGGTCGCACCGCGCCCGCTGACCGTCCGAGCAGCGGCGTTGTCGACGTCTGACATGCTCTGAGCCGTGACGACCGGCCGACCTCGAGGACACCGGCGCCGCCGTCGTGGGCGTCTGCCCTTGCTGCTGGTGGTGGGTCTGGTGGGGGTGCTGGGTGCGGTCGCGTACGTCGTGGTGCCGCAGGTGTTGCCGCCCGGACCGCGACCCTTGTTCCAGATGCCGGTGGGCTGCGGGGAGACCTGGCAGTTGGGCACCTATCCCGGTCACGGCGACAACGACGTGGACTTCTTTCCCCTCAAGGGCGACCCCTGGGGGCAGCCGGTGCTCGCCTCCTACGCGGGCACGGTCACCGTGGCCGGCATCAACGGTTCCCTCGGTGGGCGTACACCGGAGAACCCGGAGGGTCCCCGGGGTCGGGGCGGCGGTTACTGGGTGAAGATCGATCACGGGGGTCGGTGGGAGACCCAGTATCTGCACCTGCTGGAACCGCCGATGGTGCAGGTCGGGCAGCGGGTCGCCCAGGGCCAGCAGATCGGGCGGATCGGCAGCACCGGCAACTCCGGGGCCCCGCACCTGCATTACGAGCAGCGTGCGGGCTGGCGGAAGGTGGAGACCTGGTTCGACGGTCGACCGTCCGGAATCACCCATGACGATACCGAGTACACCGTGCGTCTGACCAGCAACAACTGCGCCGCTGCCGGCAATTGACGCCGGTCGTGCCCTGCCGGATGACCGGTTTGCGGCTAGGTTGGGATCAAGCAGTGGCCGCAGGATCCCTGGGGGAGGACCATGTCCAGCACCAGATTCAGGTTGGCCGGCGCGACGCTTGCCCTGCTGCTCACCGCCACGGTGGGTTGCAGTGCGGGGGAGGGCGTCGATGTCGACGGCGGGAACGGGGCCGGCGCGGGGGGTGTCCTGAACGCCGCCATCGGTGGCGAGCCGGACCAGCTCGACCCGCACAAGACCTCGGCCTACTACAGCTTCCAGGTGCTGGAGAACGTCTTCGACACCCTGGTCGAGCCGGACGCGAACCTGGAGATGCAGCCCTCGTTGGCCACCGAGTGGACCACCAGCGACGACCAGCTGACCTGGACCTTCACCCTCCGCGAGGGGGTCAAGTTCTCCGACGGTACGCCGTTGACCGCCGAGGACGTCGTCTACTCGTACAACCGGATCATCGACGAGAAGCTGAACACGGCGTACAAGTTCGGCACGGTCAAGTCGGTGACCGCCTCGAACCCGACCACGGTGGTCATCACCCTGACCGCCCCCACCCCGAACCTGCTGGCCAACCTGGGCGGCTTCAAGGGGGTGGCGATCGTGCAGAAGGCCAACGTGGAGTCCGGGGAGATCACCACCAAGCCGATCGGCAGCGGCCCCTTCGCCATCGGCGGCTACACCTCCGGTGACAACATCCAACTGGTTCGCAACGACAACTACTGGGGTGAGCGTCCCAAGCTCGACGGGGTGCGGTTCACCTTCGTCAGCGACCCCACGGTGGCCTTGCAGAACCTGCGCGGCAACGAGGTGCACTGGACGGACAACCTGCCACCCCAGCAGGTGCCCTCCCTGCGTGACGGCGACGAGCCGAACGTCGAGTCGGTGCCCTCGACGGACTACTGGTACCTGGCCCTCAACCAGGGGCGTAAGCCGTACGACGACGTGAACGTGCGTCGGGCGATCGCCTTCGCCCTGGACCGGGAGGCCATCACCAAGGCCGCCAAGTTCGGGTTGGCGACGGTCAACCAGACCGCCATTCCGCAGAACAGCGCCTTCTACTACGAGTACGCCCCGTTCTCCCACGACCCGAACCAGGCCCGGCAGCTGCTCGACCAGGCCGGGGTCAGTGACCTGACCATGGACCTGATGGTGACCAGCGAGTACCCGGAGACCGTGACCGCCGCCCAGGTCATCGCCTCGCAGTTGGAAGGGATCGGGGTCAACGTCAAGATTCGTACGCTGGACTTCGCGCAGTGGCTGGACGAGCAGGGCAACGGCAACTTCGACTCGTTCATGCTCGGCTGGCTGGGCAACATCGACCCGGACGAGTTCTACTACGCCCAGCACCACAGCGGCGGCACCTTCAACTTCCACAAGTACCGCAACCCGGCGGTCGACCAGATGCTGGACCGGGCCCGCACGGAGACCGACCAGGGCGCCCGCAAGCAGCAGTACGAGCAGGTGGCCAAGCAGATCGTCGACGACGCCAGCTACATCTACCTCTACAACCCGGACGTGGCGCAGGGCTGGTCGAAACAGGTGAGCGGCTATCAGGTACGCACCGACCGGGCGATCCGGTTCCGCGACGTGGCGCTGACCCGGTGAGCGGGCAGGGGACCGCAGGTGGCCCGCTTCGTTCTCCGCCGAGTGCTCCAGTCCTGCGTGGTGCTGCTCGGGGTCACCCTGGTGGTGTTCCTCCTGCTGCAACTGGTGCCGGGTGATCCCGTCCGGGTGGCGCTGGGCACCCGGTTCGACCCGCAGACCTACGAGGCGTTGCGGGCCCGGGCCGGGCTGGACAAGCCCCTGGTGGTGCAGTATTTCGATTACCTGCGGCGGGCTCTGACCGGCGACCTGGGGGTCAGCTTCCGCAGCGGCCAGCCGGTCACCTCCATCGTGCTCCAGCGGCTGCCGGCGACCCTGTCGCTGGCGCTGACCGCGGTGCTGTTCGCCCTGGTGATCGCGCTGCCGCTGGGCATTCTCTCCGCGATGCGCAGCGGGTCGGTGGTCGACCACGCGGCCCGGGTGTTCAGCCAGTTCGGGGTCTCCGTGCCGGACTTCTGGATGGGCATCATGGGCATCCTGCTCTTCGCCGGGGTGCTCGGCTGGTTGCCGCCCTCGGGGTACGTGGCGTTGACCGAGGACCCGGCCCGGTGGGCCTCGCATGTGGCCCTGCCGGCGGCGACGGTGGGGTTGGTGACGGCCTCGATCCTGACCCGGTTCATCCGCTCCTCGATGCTGGAGGTGCTGTCGGAGGATTACGTCCGCACCGCCGAGGCCAAGGGGTTGCGTACCCGGGTGGTGGTGCTGCGGCATGTGCTGCGCAACGCCCTGATCCCGGTGGTCACCGTGGTGGCGGTGCAGTTGGCCAGCCTGCTCGGCGGGGTGATCGTGATCGAGGTGCTGTTCGCCTGGCCGGGCATCGGTCGGCTCACCTACGACGCGGTCCAGGCCCGTGACTATCCCGTACTCCAGGGGGCGGTGCTGCTGGTCGCGGCGCTGTTCCTGCTGGTCAATCTGCTGGTGGACATCCTTTACGCCCGCCTGGACCCGAGGATCACGGTCAAATGAGCGCCCCTACCGTGCACCGGAGCGAGGGGCAGTTTGCGCGGACCCTGTCGGCGTTGCGCCGCGACCCCCTGGCCCTGACCGGTATGGCGGTCCTGGTCCTGCTGATCGTGGTCGGGGTGGCCGGGCACTGGCTGGCCCCGGCCGGCATCAACGACGTGGATGTCGACCGGATGCTTCAGCCACCCAGTCGGGCGCATCCGTTCGGCACGGACGAACTCGGCCGTGACGTGCTCAGCCGGGTCATGGTCGCCGCCCGGGTGTCCCTTCAGGTCGGTGCGGTCAGTGTCGGCATCGCCCTGGTCGCCGGGGTCACCCTGGGCCTGTTCGCCGGCTACTACCGGGGTTGGCTGGACAACCTGCTGATGCGCTGCATGGATGTGCTGTTCGCCTTCCCGGTGCTGCTGCTCGCGGTGGCCATCGTGGCGGTGCTCGGGCCGGGCCTGCTCACCGCGATGATCGCCATCGGGGTGGTCTACACCCCGATCTTCGCCCGGGTCACCCGGGCCGGGGTGCTGGCCGTGCGGGAGCAGGTCTTCGTCCGGGCGGCGGTCTCCATCGGCGCCTCCGACCTGCGGATCATGCGTCGACATGTGTTGCCGAACATCGCCGCGCCGCTGATCGTGCAGACCTCGCTGTCGCTGGCCTTCGCGATCCTGTCCGAGGCGGCCCTGTCCTTCCTCGGCCTGGGGGTGCAGCCACCGGCCCCCGCCTGGGGTCGGATGCTGTTCGACGGCCGGGGTTTCGTCACGGACGCCTGGTGGTTGGGGGTGTTCCCCGGTGCCGCCATCTTCCTCACCGTACTGGCGTTCAACCTGGTCGGTGACGCCCTGCGCGATGTGCTCGACCCCCGGCAGCTCACCGTCAACGAGGCCAGGAGGAGCACCGGATGAGCGATGCCGTACTGGCCGTGTCGGACCTGACCGTCACCATCGGCACCCGACGCGGCCCGGCCCGGGCGGTGGCCGGGGTCGACTGGTCGGTCGAGGCGGGACAGACCCTGGCGTTGGTGGGGGAGTCCGGCAGCGGCAAGAGCATGAGTGTGCTCGCCGCCACCGGCCTGGCGCCGCGCGCCGCGCAGGTGACCGGAGACGTACGGCTGCTCGGCGAGGACTTCACCGCGCTGTCGGCGGATCGGCGGCGGCGGATGCGGGGGCGGCATGTCGGTTTCGTCTTCCAGGATCCGATGACCTCGCTCAATCCGGTGCTGACGGTGGGCCGGCAGGTCACCGAGGCCGCCGAGGAGCATCTGGGGCTGACCCGACGGGCCGCCCGTACCCGGGCCGTCGAGCTGCTCGACCTGGTCGGCATCCCCTCGGCCGCCCAGCGGGTGGACGCCTACCCGCACCAGTTCTCCGGCGGGATGCGCCAGCGGGTGGGGATCGCGATGGCTCTGGCCTGCGAACCCGATCTGCTGATCGCCGACGAACCCACCACCGCCCTGGACGTCACCACCCAGGCCCAGATCGTCGAGCTGGTCGCCGACCTGCAACAGCGGTTGGGCACCGCGGTCGTCTGGATCACCCACGACCTGGGGGTGGTCGCCGGCATAGCGGACACCGTGGCGGTGATGTACGGCGGGCGGATCGTCGAACAGGGGCCGGTGGACACGGTGTTCGGCGCTCCGGGACACCCGTACACCTCCGCCCTGCTCGCCGCCCGACCCGACCCGGACGCCGGTGGTGGTGACCTGGTCACCATCGCGGGGGCCCCGCCCAGCCCGCTGGCCCTGCCGGCCGGCTGCGCCTTCTGGCCCCGCTGCCCGGTGCGGGGCGACGCCCGATGTGAGCGGGAGCTGCCGCCGCTGGTGTCGATCTCCTCGGCCCACCGGGTCCGCACCTTCTACCCGCAGCGACCCGAGGGGGAGGGCTGATGAAACGCCCCGAGGCGCAGGTGCCGACCCAGCGTGGACCGGCCGAGGTGGTCGCCGAGCTGGAGGACCTGCGGGTGTGGTTTCCGACCTCGGCCGGTGTGGTCCGCGCGGTGGACGGGGTGTCCTTGCAGGTACGCCGGGGCGAGACGGTGGGACTGGTGGGGGAGTCCGGCAGCGGGAAGTCGACCACCGGGCTGGCGCTGCTGCGGCTGGTCGATCCCAGCACCGGCAGTGTCCGGGTGGCCGGGGAGGATGTGACCGGCTGGTCGCGGCGGCAGTTGCGGGCCCTGCGTCGCCGGGTCGCGATGGTGTTCCAGGATCCGCAGGCCTCGCTGGATCCTCGTCGTACCGTCGGGTCCAGCATCGCCGAGCCGTTGATCGTGCACCGGCTGGTGCAGGGTTCCGCCGCCCGGCGCAATCGGGTCGAGGAACTGTTGGACATGGTGGGGCTGCGGGGTGATCTGGCCGACCGGCATCCGCACGAGCTCTCCGGCGGGCAGCGGCAGCGGGTCGGCATCGCCCGGGCCCTGGCCGGCGAGCCGGATCTGATCGTCCTGGACGAACCGATCGCCTCCCTGGATCTCAGCGTGCAGGCCCAGGTCATGAACCTGCTGCGGCGCCTGCAACGGGAGTTGGGACTGACCTACCTGTTCATCGCCCACGATCTGGCCGCCGTCGAGCACATGAGCGATCGGATGGCGGTGATGTACCTGGGTCGGATCGTGGAGAGCGGTACGCCGGCCCAGATCTGGCGGGAGCCGGCCCATCCGTACACCGCGGCCCTGCTGTCGGCGATTCCGGTGGCCGATCCGCAGGTCGAGCGGCAGCGTCGGCGGGTCATCCTCAGCGGGGACATCCCCAGCCCGGTGGACCCGCCGGGTGGCTGCCGGTTCCGGACCCGCTGCCCCCAGGCCCGACCGGACTGCGCCGAGACCGATCCGCCGTTCGTCGAGGTGGTCGCCGGGCACCGAGCGGCCTGCCTGTACGCCGGGGAGGCCGTGCGGGAGATGCAGGTGTCCTGACCCACCCGACGGCGACCTGCTCTTGACGGGCGCGGCACCCTTGTCCAGTATTCCTACATGTCTGATGGAGTATATGGGATAACGGGGGTTCCGGCGTGTACGTGTCGGCACGATCGGACTACGCCGTGCGGGCCATGCTGGCGATGGCGCATCGGCATCCGGAGTTGGTGACCGCGGCCGTGCTCGCGGCCAGCCAGGACATCCCGTATTCCTTCCTCCAGGGCATCCTGCTGGATCTGCGGCGGGCCGGCCTGCTGCACAGCGCGCGTGGCTCCGACGGGGGTTACGCCCTGACCCGGCCGCCGGCGGAGATCACCGTCGGTGACGTGTTGCGGGCCACCGGCGGGCCGTTGACCACTGTGCGGGGTGCTCCGGCCGAGGTGGCGACGTATCACGGGGTGGCGGCAGGGTTGGGCCAGGTGTGGCTGTCGGTGCACCGGGCCATCGAGGGGGTGGTCGACCGGGCTACCCTCGCCGACCTGCTGGCCCCGGCCGAGGGTTCGGCGGGCGACCGGCGAGGTGTCGGGTGACCGACTCACGGGCGTGCCGGACCCGGTCGACCAAGGCTTGAAAACCTGTCGAGTTAGTGGGATATTCGGTGCGCGGTCGGGGCGGTGGCCCGTGGCTGCGACCCCATGGTGATTCTTGCTGGCAGCTCGAAGCGGGCAAATTCCCTATTTAATCGGTCGGATTTATATAGTGCGATACGCACTGGAGGAGGACACGACTGCGATGAGGCTCCGGATCAGAACGGCCATCGCTCTCGCCATGGTCACCGGCCTGGCCCTGTCGGGCTGCGGCGGCGGCACCTCGGCGAGTGACTCCAGCACCTTGAACATCGTCGGTTTCGCGGTACCCGAGGCGGCCAACAAGGCCATCGCGGCGGAGTGGAACAAGACCGAGGCCGGCAAGGGGGTCCGCTTCAAGTCCTCCTACGGCGCCTCCGGTGACCAGAGCCGGGCGGTGGTCTCCGGCCTCAAGGCCGACTACGTGCACTTCTCCGTCAGCAGTGACGTGACCCGCCTGGTCGACGCCGGTCTGGTCGAGGAGAGCTGGGACGACGGCCCGAACAAGGGCATCGTGTCCTCGTCGGTCGTGGTCCTGGCCGTACGCAAGGGCAACCCCAAGAACATCCAGGGCTGGGACGACCTGATCAAGCCCGGCATCAGCATCGTCACGCCCAACCCGGCCTCCTCCGGCGCCGCCCGCTGGAACGCCCTCGCCGCCTGGGGTCACATCGCCGCCAACGGTGGTACCGACGCCCAGGCGCAGGAGTTCCTCACCAAGCTGTTCGCCAACGTGGTGTCGCTGCCGGGCAGCGGCCGGGACGCCACCACCACCTTCCTCGGTGGCACCGGTGACGTGCTGCTGGCCTACGAGAACGAGACGATCCTGGCCCGGCAGAACGGCGAGGATCTCGACTGGATCCTGCCTCCCACCACCATCCTGATCCAGAACCCGGGCGCCGTCCTCAAGGAGGCCGACCCGAAGGCGAAGGAGTGGCTGGACTTCGTGCTCGGCCCGCAGGGGCAGCGGCAGTTCGCCCTGACCGGCTTCCGCCCGATCATCGACGGCGTCGACACCAGCGGCATCGAGGGCGCGCTCGACCCGGCCAACCCGTTCCCGGCGCCGCAGAAGCTGCTCACCGTCGACGCGGACTTCGAGAGCTGGTCGGCACTGTCCAAGAAGTTCTTCGACGAGAACGAGGGCATCATCACCAAGGTCATCGCGGCCTCCGGGAAGGCGAAGTGACCTCGGCAACCCTCGCTCCGGACCGACCGGCGGCCCCCCGCCGGTCGGTCCGGAGCGGCCTGCCGCTGACCCGGGTGTCCGGGCTGGGCCTCGGCGTGGCCATGGTGTGGTTCAGCCTGCTCGTGCTGATTCCGCTGGCCGCCGTCGCGGTGACCGCCGCCGAGGGCGGCTGGGCCGGCTTCTGGCGGTCGGTGACCAACGAGCAGACCGCCGCCACCATCCGGCTGACCGTGGGCACCGCCCTGCTGGTCACCCTGGTCAACATCGTGATGGGCACCCTGATCGCCTGGGTGCTGGTCCGGGACAGGTTCTTCGGCAAGCGGGCGCTGGAGATCCTCATCGACGTGCCGTTCGCGTTGCCGACGATCGTCGCCGGCCTGGTGCTGCTGTCGCTGTACGGGCCGAACAGCCCGCTCGGGGTCAACATCGCCAACACCCGGATCGCGGTCTTCCTGGCCTTCCTCTTCGTCACCCTGCCGTTCATCGTGCGGACCGTGCAGCCGGTGCTGGCCGAACTCGACCCGGAGGTGGAGGAGGCCGCCGCGTCGTTGGGGGCCAGCCGGTACACCACCTTCCGGCGCATCGTGCTGCCTAGTCTCACCCCGGCCATCGCGGCGGGCGCGGCCCTGTCGTTCGCCCGCGCGGTCGGCGAGTACGGCTCACTGGTCCTGCTCACCGGCAACCTGCCGATGCGTACCGAGGTGGCCTCCGTACGCATCCTCAGCAGCATCGAGAACGACAACATCGACAGCGCGGCGGCGGTCGCGGTGGTGCTGCTGGCCATCTCGTTGGCCGTCATCGTCGTGCTCGACGTCATCCAGCGGAGGGTGGTTCGCCGTGGCTGAACACTCGATCACCCGTACCCCGGTCGGTCGCCGTCCCGGCCGGTACGTGCTGCGCGCGGTGGTCACCGCGTACCTGTTCCTCCTGGTGGCCTGGCCGTTGTACCTGGTCGGCCGCAACGCCCTCGCCGACGGCTTCACCAGCCTCAACGACATCCTCACCGACCCGGACGTCACCCACGCGCTGCGGCTGACCGTGGTCATCGCGGTGACCGCCGTCGTGATCAACACTGTGTTCGGCGTCGGCATCTCGATCCTGCTGGTCCGCTACGACTTCCCCGGCAAGCGGACGCTGAACGCCCTGCTCGACATGCCGCTCTCGGTCTCGCCCATCGTCGTCGGTCTGGCCCTGGTGCTGGTCTACGGCGGTCGGGAGGGCTGGTTCGGCCCTACCCTCGAAGCGGCCGGCTTCCAGATCATCTTCGCCACCCCGGGCATGGTGCTGGCCACCGTGTTCGTGGCCCTGCCGCTGGTCATCCGGGAGGTCGTACCGGTCCTTCAGGAGATCGGCGACGAGCAGGAGCAGGCCGCCCGCAGCCTCGGCGCCAACGCCGTGCAGACCTTCCGCCGGATCACCCTGCCGGCGATCAAGTGGGGCGTGATCTACGGCGTCGTGCTCAGCCTGGCCCGTTCCCTGGGTGAGTTCGGCGCGGTCAAGGTCGTCTCCGGCAACGTGCTCGGCGAGACCCGCACGGCCACCCTCGTCGTCGAGGAGAAGTACCTGAACTTCGACAAGGGCGGCTCGTACGCGACCGCGTTCCTGCTGGCCCTCGTCGCTGTCGCCTGCATCATCGTCGTGTCCGTCCTCAGGCCGAAGGAAGACCGTTGAGCATCGAGATCGTCAACGTCGGCAAGCGTTTCGGCGACTTCGTCGCCCTGGACGACGTGTCGGTGAGCATCCCCTCCGGCCGCCTCACCGCCCTGCTCGGTCCCTCCGGCGGCGGCAAGTCCACCCTGCTGCGCATCATCGCCGGCCTGGAGCGCGCCGACACCGGCAAGGTGGAGATCGAGGGGGTGGACGCCACCGGTCTGCCGCCGCAGAAGCGCAACGTCGGCTTCGTGTTCCAGCACTACGCCGCCTTCAAGCATCTGACCGTACGCCGCAATGTGGCCTTCGGTCTGGAGATCCGCAAACGGCCCAAGGACGAGATCCGGCGCCGGGTCGACGAACTGCTCGCCCTGGTCCACCTGGGACAGTTCGCCGAGCGGCTGCCCGCGCAGCTCTCCGGCGGGCAGCGTCAGCGGATGGCGTTGGCCCGGGCGCTGGCCGTCGAGCCCACCGTGCTGCTGCTGGACGAGCCGTTCGGGGCCCTGGACGCCAAGGTACGCAAGGAGTTGCGGGACTGGCTGCGCCGGCTGCACGACGAGGTGCACGTCACCACCGTCTTCGTCACCCACGACCAGGAGGAGGCCCTGGAGGTGGCCGACGAGATCGTGGTGATCAACGAGGGGCGGGTGGAGCAGATCGGCTCACCGGACGACCTGTACGACCGCCCCGCCAACGAGTTCGTCATGCGCTTCCTCGGCCCGGTCACCCAGCTCGGCGAGGAGCTGGTCCGCCCGCACGACCTGCAACTGTCCACCGACGGCGGCACCGGGGTGACCGCCCGGGTCACCCGGATCACCCGGATCGGCTTCGAGATCCGGGTCGACCTCACCACAGCCGGGGGTCAGCCGGTGACGGCGACCCTGACCCGCAACGAGTTCCTGGCCCTGGGCATCGCGGTCGACTCCGAGGTGCGGGTCCGACTGGCCCCGGGCAGCCCCAGCACGCGGGTGGGCACCCCGGCGCAGGGCTCCGCCGCCGAGGCCAGCCTCGCCGCCACCGGCTCCTGAACCCGGCCCGCTACGGGATCGGGTGGCAGCGCCGGCCACCCGATCCCCCGTACGGTCACCTGGGCGGTGGGGCCACCGAGCGACGCCGCCGCAGCGGCATCGGCACCCGGGCCTGCCTCGGGGCCTGGCCGTCGAGCAACAGTTCCACCGCCCGTCGCCCCATCTGCTCGTGCGGCAGGGCGGCCGTGGACAGCCCGGGACGCAGCCAGGAGGCGGTGGGATCGTCGTCGAAGGAGATCACCGAGATCTCCTCCGGGATGCTCAGTCCCGCCTCACCCAGGGCCTGGTACGCCCCGAAGGCCAGCCGGTCGTTCATGCAGATGATCGCGGTCGGCCGGTCGGGTCGGGCCAGCAGGGCGCGAGTGGCGGTGTGACCGTGCTCGGGCAGCCAGTCGGGGCAGAAGCCCTCCACCTGCAAGGCGACCCCGGCGGCGGCCAGGGTGGCCCGGATGCCGCGCAGGCGGGCCTCGGCGGCCAGCGAGATCTCCGGATCGCGTTCCTTCTGCCGGTTGCGGCCGATCAACGCGATCCGGTCCCGGTGGCCGTATCCGATCAGGGTCTCGGCGACGGTGACCCCGGCCCCCTCGTCGTCCGGCAGCACCCCGGGTAGCTCCGCCGCGCTCGTCGCGTTGAGCAGCACCACCGGGCCGCTGAGGATGGCCGGCGGCACGGACAACCGGCGGGTGGCCATGGCCGCGTAGATGACCCCGTCGACCTGACGGTCCAGGATGGTCTCGATGGCGTACCGCTCGAAGGCCGCGTCACCCTGGGTCTCGGCGATGAGCAGGACATGGTCGCGTTCCCGGGCCGCGTCCAGAGCGCCACGGATCAGATCACCGGCGAAGCGGGTGGTGGCCACGATGTCGGAGACGAACGCGATGGTGGCCGTCTTGCGGGTCCGCAGACTACGCGCCGCCACATTGGGGCGGTAACCGAGTTCCTCGGCCGCCGCGAAGACCCGCTGGTGCGCCTGGGCGGACAGCCGAGCGCCCTCGCGCCCGTTGAGCACCATCGACGCGGCGGTCTTGGACAAGCCCGCCCGCTTCGCGACATCGGCCAGGGTTGCTCGGTCGCGGCCCATCAGTCCTCCGATCGCGGCGGGTCGGTCGGGCACCGCCGCCGTCCATCATGATGCGTCGCGCCACCCGACCGGTCACCGGACCTCTGGTGCCCTGGACCCTTCTTCAGGGACAGTGGGCACGAACCCGGATCGACCGTGGTGCTGATCTTCCACCTACAGTTCAGCAAGGCTCACTGAAGGGACAGCGGCTTGACCGACACCCAGATCCACGGCCATGTCGACGACGGCTTCGGTCCGGTCGCCGACGTGTTCCGTGACAACTTCGCCCAGCGCCGGGAAGTGGGCGCCGCGGTCGCGGTCTACCTGCGCGGTCGCAAGGTCGTCGACCTGTACGGGGGGACGGCCGACCCCCGCTCCGGTCGCCCGTGGACCGCCCAGACCCCGACCGTGGTCTTCTCCTGCACCAAGGGGATCATGGCGATCTGCACCTACCTGCTGGTCCAGCAGGGCCGGCTGGACCTGGCGGCGCCGGTCACCCGCTACTGGCCGGAGTTCGGCCAGAACGGCAAGGCGGAGATCCCGGTCCGGTGGCTGCTGACCCACCAGTCCGGCCTGCCGGCGCTGGACAAGCCCTTCACCCGCGAGGAGGTCCTCGCCTGGGAGCCGGTGATCCAGGCCATCGAGGCCCAGGCCCCCCTGTGGAAGCCGGGCACCGCGCACAGCTATCACCCGATCACCTTCGGCTGGCTGATCGGCGAGGTGATCCGCCGGATCACCGGTGAGCTGCCGGGCACCTGGTTCGCCCGGACCCTCGCCGAGCCGCTCGGTCTGCGTACCTGGATCGGGCTGCCGGCCACCGAACGCGACACGGTCGCCTGGATGCTGGCACCGCCCGGGGAACCCGGCCCGGCGACCGACCCGGTCTCCGATCGGGCCGTCACCATGGGCGGGGCCTTCGCCTTCCCCGCCGACCCCGAGGGCCGGGTGAGCTTCAACGACCCGGCCATCCAGGCGGCGCAGATCCCCGGGGCGGGGGCGGTCAGCACGGCCGAGAGCCTGGCCCGCCTCTACGCCGCCTGCGTCGGGGAGATGGGCGGGCCCCGGCTGCTCACCACCGCCTCCATCGATGACGCGATCACCGTCCGCGCCGCCGGTCAGCAGGTGTACGGCTACCCCGACGCCGGACACCGCTGGGGCACCGGGTTCCTCCTGCACTCGCCGCCCCGGCCGATGCTCGGCGAGCGCAGCTTCGGCCACGACGGCGCCGGCGGGCACCTGGCCTTCGGCGACGACACCCACCAGGTCGGCTTCGCCTACGTGGTCAACCAGATGGGCGATGGTGAGGACGAGCGGGCCAACCTGCTCAGCGCCGCAGTGCGCGACTGCCTCGGGGGGTAGGCGGTCGCCGCCCGACCTCGGGGCCGCGCGGCCGGCGAGGTCGGGCGGGCCGATCAGTCCAGGCAGAACTCGTTGCCCTCCGGGTCGGCCATCACGATGAAGCCGGCCTCGAAGGGCGGGGCGGGTTCGACCCGGCGTAGCCGGTTGGCGCCCAGCGCCAGCAGCCGGTCGCATTCGGCCTCCAGCGCGGCCATCCGTTCCTCGCCCTGCAGGTCGGGCGCGACCCGCACGTCTAGGTGAACACGGTTCTTGGTGACCTTGTCCTCGGGCACCTGCTGGAAGAACAGCCGGGGTCCCGATCCGTCCGGGTCCTCGATGGCCGATCGGGTGTTGCGTTGCTCCGGCGGCACCCCCAGTTCAGCGAGGAAGTCGTCCCAGGCGTCCAGCGGGTCGGCGCCCTCGGGCAGGTCGACCCCGGGCGGACCGGGATGCACGTAGCCCAGCACCTCCCGCCAGAACGACGACAGTCCTTTCGGGTCATGGGCGTCGAAGGTGACTTGGATGTGGCGACTCATGCCCCTCACCCTGCCAGGTGGGAAAGGCCGAAGCCGCCCCGTTTCGGGTAGCTGCCGTGTGGGAGGCGGCCCACCGACGCGCCGGTCGGCCCGGGACCCCGTCAGGCTGGTGATCAGAGACCATCGATGTTAGCGTTCGCAGGACGTCTCCCGGTGGGAAAACAGCCGTCGATCGATGACCGATTGTGACCGCCAACATCTCACCTGGCCGGTGAGCCGCGTCGAGTGCGCCGACCCGCCGTGTAGTCATCAGATCTATCTAAGCCCGCCACGCATTGTCGTGGCGGGCTTATCTGCGCATCCCACCCGGAATAGGGCGTTGACGTTACCTGTCGGAAACGCATAACGTCTGATGTCTTGGTCGCGATCCTCACTGCCCCCACGTCGCCGGCACCGCAGGTGCGCGACCGGCGTCGATGACTCCCGATCCGGAGGAACGGCAATGAACCGTAGGGCTCTGCTGAGAGTGGGGCTGGCCGTGCTGCTCACCGCCTCGGCCACCATGGCCGCCGGCTGCGGCAACGACCCGAACGGCGGGTCCGGCTCGGGCGGCGGCGAACTGCTGGTCGGAGTGGACTACCCGCGTTCCGACACCGACTTCTGGAACTCCTACATCGGATACGTGCCCCAGTTCGCGCAGGAGTTGGGCGTAGAGCTGAAGACCACAAACTCGCAGAACGACATCGCCAACCTGATCTCCAACACCCAGACCTTCATAAGCCAGGGGGTCAAGGGGGTGGTGATGGCCCCGCAGGACACCGCCGCGATCGCGCCCACCCTGACCCAACTGGACGACAAAGAGATCCCGGTGGTCACCATCGACACCCGGCCGGACACCGGCAACGTGTTCATGGTGGTCCGCGCAGACAACCGGGCGTACGGCACGAAGGCCTGCCAGTTCCTCGGCACCAAGCTCGGCGGCCAGGGCAAGGTCGTCATGCTCCAGGGCGGCCTGGACTCGATCAACGGTCGGGACCGCACCGAGGCGTTCAGCGAGTGCATGCGGCGGGACTTCCCCGACATCACCGTCTTCGGGGAGGCCACCGACTGGAAGGCGGAGGTGGCGGCCTCGAAGTTGCAGACCCGGTTCGCCTCCGACCCGGACATCAAGGGCATCTACATGCAGTCGTCGTTCGCCCTCTCCGGCACCCTGCAGATCCTCAAGCAGCGCGGACTCCAGGTGCCGCCGGACGACCCCCGGCACGTCTTCGTGGTCTCCAACGACGGCATCCCGCAGGAGTTGAAGAACATCGGCGAAGGGCTGATCGACGCCACCGTCAGCCAGCCGGCCGACCTGTACGCCAGGTACGGGCTGGAGTACGTCAAGGCGGCGATCGAGGGCAGGACCTTCCAGCCCGGCCCCACCGAACACGGCAGCACCATCATCCAGGTGCGTGACGGCCTGCTGGAGGACCAGCTCCCCGCGCCACTGGTGACCCTGGACGGTGCGCCGATCGCGGGCGAGCCCACCACCCGGTTCGACGACCCCGCCCTGTGGGGCAACAACGCATGAGCGCCGACCGGCAGACCCCGACCGACGGGCCGGTCGACGGCGACCGGCCCGTCGTCGAGGCGGTGGGCATCACCAGACGGTTCGGCTCCACCCTGGCCCTGTCCGAGGCCGGCATCGTGGTCCGGCGGGGGGAGACCCACGCCCTGGTCGGGCGCAACGGCGCCGGCAAGTCCACACTGGTCGGCATCCTCACCGGCCTGCTGGCCGCCGACGCCGGTCAGGTGAGCTTCGACGGGGTACCGGCGCCACCCTTGGGTGACCGGGACCGGTGGCGACGGCAGGTGGCCTGCGTCTACCAGAAGTCGACGATCATTCCGACCCTGACGGTGGCGGAGAACCTGTTCCTCAACCGGCACCCGGGCCGACTGATCCGCTGGGGCGCCCTGCGCCGACAGGCCCGGGAGCTGCTCGCGCAATGGTCGGTCGAGGTGGACGTACGCCAACCCGCCTCGACCCTGACCGTCGAACAGCGGCAGTTCGTGGAGATCGCCCGGGCGCTGTCCTTCGGGGCCCGGTTCATCATCCTCGACGAGCCGACCGCCCAACTCGACGGCGCGGGCATCGAACGGTTGTTCACCCGGCTCCGCGACCTGCGCGCCCAAGGGGTGACCTTCCTGTTCATCAGTCACCACCTCCAGGAGATCTACGAGATCTGCGACCAGGTGACCGTCTTCCGCGACGCCCGGCACATCCTGACCGCCCCGGTGGCGCAGCTGAGCCGCCCGGCGCTGGTGGCGGCCATGACGGGGGAGGAGGTGACCATGCCCGAGGCCGCCCACCGCCCGCCGGCCGTCGAACAGCCGGTGGTGTTGTCGGTACGGGACCTGGTCACCACCTCCGGCGCCGAGGTCTCCCTTGCGGCGCGAGCCGGTGAGGTCCTCGGCATTGCCGGTGGCGGAGGCAGCGGCAAGGTCGAGGCGGCCGAGGCGATCGTCGGCCTGGCCCGCCCGACGGCCGGGACGGTCACCCTGGACGGCCGGCGGCTGCGCCCCGGCAGCGTGCCCGACGCCCTGGCCGCCGGGATCGGTCTGGTTCCGCAGGACCGGCACCGGGAGGGCCTGGTGCCTCTGCTGTCCATCGGGGAGAACGTCACCATGACCGTGCCGCACCGGCTGGGACGGTGGGGCCTGATCTCCCCGACCCGCCGGGACACCCTGGCCCGGCAGACCATCGCCGACCTGGCCATCAAGGCCACCGGCCCTCGGGCGCCGGTCGCCGAACTGTCCGGCGGCAACCAGCAGAAGGTGGTGCTCGGCCGGGCGCTGGCCAGCGACCCGAAGCTGCTGGTGCTCATCACCCCGACCGCCGGGGTGGACGTACGCGCCAAGCAGACCCTGCTCGACGTCGTAGAGCAGGTACGGCAGCGCGGTACGGCCGTGCTGGTCGTCTCCGACGAGGTGGACGACCTGCGGATCTGTGACCGGGTGCTGGTGATGGTCCAGGGGCGGGTCGTCCGCGAGATGGCGCCGGGCTTTCGCGACAACGATCTGGTAGCCGCCATGGAAGGGGTGGATCTCCACCATGCCTGAGAGGCTGTCCACCGCCGCGTCCCCGGCCGCCACGCCATCGGCCACCTCACCGCCCCCGCGCAGCCTGGCCATCGCCCGGCTGCGGGATCTGGCCCTGGTGCCGGCGATCATCGCGGTGGCCATCGTCGGGTTCATCGTCAACCCGGTCTTCCTCAGCTCCGACAACATCATCAACGTGCTGCAGAGCATGTCGGAGATCGCCATCGTGGTCCTGGCCCAGACCATCGTGCTGATCACCGGGAAGATGGACCTGTCCCTGGAATCCACCTTCGGGCTGGCCCCCGGCATCGCCGCCTGGCTGATCATCGACCCGGCCCTGACCCGTGGCCTGGGACTCGACCTCCTGCCCTCGGCCTGGGCGGTCCCGGCGGTGTTGGCCGTCGGTGTCCTCGTCGGCGCCTTCAACGGGCTGCTCATCGTCCGGTTCGGGCTCAACGGGTTCATCGTCACCCTGGGCATGCTCATCGTGCTGCGGGGACTGCTGACCGGCATCTCCGGCGGTCAGACCTTCTTCGCCCTGCCGGAGTCGATGACCTATCTCGGCTCGACCAGCTGGCTGGGGGTCCCCGCCTCGATCTGGCTGTCGCTGCTGCTGTTCGGCCTCGGCATCGGTGTGCTGGGCTACACCCGGGCCGGTCGGGCGCTCTACGCCATCGGCGGCAATGTCGACGCCGCCCGAGCCGCCGGCATCCGTACCGACCGGGTGCTGTGGATCGCCCTGATCGTCGCCAGCATGCTCGCCGCCCTGGCCGGGTTGCTGATGAGCGGTCGGCTGGCCGCCGTACCCGCCGCACAGGGCAGCGGCGCCATCTTCCAGGTGTTCGCCGCCGCGGTCATCGGTGGGGTCAGCCTCAACGGTGGCAAGGGCACGGTGTTCGGCGCCTTCACCGGAGTCCTGCTCCTGTTCATGATCATCAACGTGTTGACCCTGGCCGGGGTGCCCGCGCAGTGGACCAACTTCCTCAACGGCACGGTCATCCTGGTGGCCCTGGTGGTCTCCCGGATCACCGCCGGCAAAGCCCAGACATGACCCGGCGCACCCCCAAGCAGGCAGGTCGGCCCTCCGATCCCGACAGGAGCAGCGGTGACTGAACTCATCTCGTCCGTCGAGGCCGTCGACGTGCGGTTCCCCACCTCCCGCCACCGGGACGGCTCAGACGCGATGAACCCCTTCCCGGACTACTCTGCGGCCTACGTGCTGCTGCGTACCACCGCCGGGGCGCAGGGGCACGGCCTGGTCTTCACCGTGGGCCGGGGCACCGAGATCCAGGTGACCGCGGTGCAGTCACTGGCCGCCATGGTGGTCGGTCAACCGGTCGACGAACTCCTCGCCGACCCCGGCGCGCTGGCCCGCCGACTCGTCGGGGACAGCCAGATCCGCTGGCTGGGCCCGGAGAAGGGGGTGGTGCACATGGCCGCCGGGGGCCTGATCAACGCGGTGTGGGATCTGGCCGCCCGACGGGCCGGCAAGCCGCTGTGGAAGCTGCTGGCCGACCTGAGCCCGGAACAGTTGGTGGCCCAGGTGGACTTCCGCTACCTGCGGGACGCCCTGGACGAACAGGAGGCGCTGGCGCTGCTGCGGGCCGCCGCCGGGGGTCGGGCCGAGCGGGAGGGAATCCTGCGGGCCGAGGGCTACCCGGCCTACACCACCACCCCGGGCTGGTTGGGCTACGACGACGAGAAGCTGGCCCGACTGTGCCGGGAGGCCGTCGAGGCGGGGTACCGGCTGATCAAGCTGAAGGTCGGCGGCAACCTGGCCGACGACGTACGCCGGATGGGTATCGCCCGGCGGGCGGTCGGGCCGCAGGTCCGCATCGCGGTCGACGCCAACCAGGTCTGGGGGGTGCCCGAGGCGATCGGGTGGATGCGGGAACTGGCCGCATTCGATCCGTACTGGATCGAGGAGCCGACCTCCCCGGACGACGTGCTGGGCCACGCCGCCGTCCGCGCGGCCCTGGCGCCGGTCAAGGTGGCCACCGGCGAGCACATGCACAACGCGGTGATGTTCAAGCAGTTGCTCCAGGCCCAGGCGGTCGACGTGGTGCAGATCGACGCCTGCCGGGTGGCCGGGGTCAACGAGAACCTGGCGATCCTGCTGCTGGCCGCCAAGTTCGGGGTGCCGGTCTGCCCGCACGCCGGGGGTGTGGGCCTGTGCGAACTGGTGCAGCACCTGGCCATGTTCGACTTCGTCGCGCTCAGCGGCAGCACCCAGGACCGGGCCATCGAGTACGTCGACCACCTGCACGAACACTTCGTCGATCCGGTACGGATCCGCGGCGGACGCTACCTGGCCCCCACCGCCCCCGGGATGAGTGCCCAACTCGTACCCGCCGCGCTGGCCGACTACCGCTATCCCGACGGCCCGGAATGGGCCGCCCCGACCATGGCGGGAGCACCGGCGTGATCATCGACTCGCACCATCACCTGTGGCGTCCGGATCGCGGCTACACCTGGCTGGACGAGCCGGGGCTGGCGGTCATCCGGCGGCCGTTCACCCCGCAGGACCTGATCGCCGAGCTGACCGCCGCCGGGGTGCAGGGCACCGTGCTGGTCGAGGGCGGGCGGTGCCATCCCGACGAGGCGGCCGAGTTCCTCGGCTACGCCGCCGACACCGCCCCGATCCTGGGAGTGGTGGCCTGGCTCGATGTGGCGTGCGGTCGGGTCGGCGAGACCATCGCCGGTTACCGCCGGCTGCGCGGCGGGGAGTTGCTGGTCGGGCTCCGCTCGCAGGTGCAGGGGGAGACCGACCCCGACTATCTGGACCGACCGGAGGTACGCCGAGGGTTGGCCGAGATCGCCGCCGCCGGGCTGGCGTTCGATCTGGTGATCCGGGCCGATCAGCTGCCGTCGGCCGTCCGGGCGGCGCGGGCCCTGCCGGAACTCCGCTTCGTCCTGGACCATCTGGGCAAGCCCCGCATCGACGAGGGGGCGGCCGGGCTGCGCCGATGGCGTACCCCCTTCGCCGACCTGGCCGCCCACCCGAACGTGACCGCCAAGCTGTCCGGTCTGGTGACCGAGGCGGCACCGGACTGGTCCCCGGCGGACCTGCGGCCCTTCGTCGAGGTGGCGGTCGCACAGTTCGGCCCGCAACGTCTGATGTTTGGCTCGGACTGGCCGGTGTGCCTGCTCAGATCGGACTATCCGGGGGTGCTGCGGGCGCTTCAGGCGGCCCTGCCTCCGCTGACCGACCGGCAGCGCTACGAGGTCTTCGCCGGCACGGCCCTGCGTACCTATGACCTGGCCGGCCGGCGGGAGCTCGCCGCCCCGGCCCGCCCCGCGTGACCGGGCCGCTAGGACCTGGTCGGCTTGGCCGCCAGCACCGTACGCAGCCAGGCCTCGGAGGTGTTCACATGGATCAACGCGCTGGCCTGGGCGAGCAGTTGATCCCGCGAGCGCAGCGCCAGGTAGATGGCCTGGTGCTCGTCGATGGTCTTGTGGGCCGCGTTGCCCTCGATCAGCCCTCGCCACACCCGGGCCCGCAGGGTCCGGCTGGAGAGCCCGTCCAGCAGGGAGGTCAGGGTCTCGTTGCCGGTGGTCGCGATGACGGTGTGGTGGAAGGCGGTGTCGAACTGGATCAGCTTCTCGGCGTCGTCCGCCGCCGCCCGCATGTCCTGCAGGATCTGGGCCAGCTCGTCGAGTCGGGTGTCGGTCATCCGCAACGCCGCCAGGCCGGTGGCCACCGGCTCCAGCATCCGCCGGACCTCCATCACCTCCAGCAGGGTGTCGTCGCGCAGCAGTTCCACCGCCAGGCCCAGCCCTTCCAGCAGCAGCCGGGGGGCGAGGCTGGTGACGTAGGTGCCGTCGCCCCGTCGGACGTCGAGCACCCGGGCCGATTCCAGCACCTTGACCGCCTCGCGGACCCCGCTGCGGGACAACCCCATCTGGGCGGCCAGTTGTGGCTCCGGTGGCAGCCGCGTCCCCGGCGGCAACTCACCGCTCTGGATCATGCTGCGGATCTTCGCGATCGCGTCGTCGGTCAGTGCCATCCACGCCCCCTTCGCCACCGGCCCGCCGGGCACCCCCGGCGCGGATCCGCCGCCGGCGATCGGCCCCACCACTATAGAGACGTCGGACGTTTGTCGTGGTCGTGGTCCATGGCAGCCGGACGGCCTCCCCTCAGCATCCCCGACCAGCGGCACCTGACCGAGGAGGCAGCGTGAACCGCAGCGCGTACTACATCGGTGAGCAGACCTTCGTCGTCGAGGAGACCGAACTGGTGCCCCCCGGTGCGGGACAGGTCCGGATCGAGGTCGCCTACACCGGCATCTGCGGCACCGACCTGCACATCGCCCACGGGGCCATGGACCAGCGGGTCCGCGTACCGGCGGTGATCGGGCACGAGATGTCGGGCCGGATCGCCGAGGTGGGCGCGGGGGTCGAGGGGCACCGGGTGGGTGATCCGGTGACGGTCATGCCGCTGGACTGGTGTGGCCTGTGCCCGGCCTGCCGGGCCGGGCACACCCACATCTGTCACCGGCTGACCTTCGTCGGCATCGACTCCCCGGGGGCCATGCAGCAGTCCTGGACTGTGCCGGCCCGGCTCCTGGTGCCGCTGCCGGAAGGGCTGTCGCTGACCCACGCCGCCCTGGTGGAGCCGACCGCGGTGGCCGTGCACGACGTACGGCGCTCCCGGCTGGTCGCCGGGGAACACGCCGTGGTCATCGGTGCCGGCCCGGTCGGGCTGCTGATCGCCACGGTGGCGCGGGCCACCGGTGCCGAGGTGACCGTGCTCGAACTCGACCCGCGACGCCGCGAACTCGCCGCCGAGATCGGCCTGAGCACGGTGGATCCCGGCACGGTCGATGTGGTCGGGTACCTGCACGAGATCACCGGGGGAGCCGGCGCCGAGGTGGTGTACGAGGTGTCCGGCTCGGCCGCCGGTGTCCGCACCGCCACGGAACTGCTGGCCGTACGCGGTCGGCTGGTCGTGGTGGCGATCCACCCCACCCCCCGGGAGGTGGACCTGCACCGGATCTTCTGGCGGGAGCTGGAGCTGATCGGCGTACGGGTCTACGAGCACGCCGACTACGTCGAGGCGGTCCGGCTGGTGCACGGTGCCCAGGTGCCCGTCGATCGGCTGATCTCCCGGATCGTGCCGCTGACCGAGGTGGCGCAGGCCTTCGAGGCGCTGGCCGCCGGTGGTGACGTCAAGGTGCTCATCGACTGTGGAGGAGACAGGTGACCATGTTCGACCTCAGCGGCCGGTTGGCGGTGGTGACCGGCTGTCGGCGCGGCATCGGGCTGGCGATGGCGGAGGCCCTGGCCGCGGCCGGTGCCGACGTGATCGGGGTGAGCGCCGCGTTGGAGGAGACCGGCAGCGAGGTCGCCCGGCGGGTGGAGGCGTACGGCCGGGCCTTCCTGCCGTACCGGGCGGACCTGTCCGATCGGGACGCCGTGCGGGCGCTGGCGCAGTGGCTCGGGCAGCGGGACCGGCCGGTGGACATCCTGGTCAACAACGCCGGCACGATCCGCCGGGCACCCGCCGCCGAGCACGCCGACACCGACTGGGACCACGTGCTGGAGGTCGACCTCAACGCCCCGTTCGTGCTCGCCCGGGAGGTCGGTCGGCGCATGATCGCGCGCGGCACCGGCAAGATCATCTTCACCGCCTCGATGCTGAGCTTCCAAGGGGGTGTCACCGTCCCCGGCTACGCCGCGGCCAAGTCCGGGATCGCCGGTCTGACCCGGGCCCTGGCCAACGAGTGGGCGCGGCACGGGGTCAATGTCAACGCCATCGCCCCGGGCTACATCAGTACGGACAACACCCAGGCGCTGCGTGAGCAGCCGGAGCGCAACCGGGCGATCCTGGAGCGGATTCCGGCCGGCCGCTGGGGCCGTCCCGAGGACCTGGCCGGGATCACGGTCTTCCTGGCCTCCGACGCGGCGGCCTACCTGCACGGCGCGGTGATCCCGGTCGATGGGGGCTGGCTGGCCCGCTGACCAGCGACGATGTCATTGGCTCTTGCCTTGTTATCGATAACATTTTATCTTTCGGCATCAGGAGTGTGACACCTTCGTCGCCTGCGACGGCCCACCGTCGAAGTCGGAGGCAATTGTCGGGACTTCGCTGGTAGGAGGGGGTTTCATGCGGCTGCCAGGCCGGGTGGGGTACGCGGGACGCACGTCGAACGGTACGGTCGCCGCGTTCATCGAGCTTGATCGGGTGCGGCGTCAGCCCGTCGGTGCGGCCGGGGAACAGCCCTGCGCGGCTGTCGCCTTCGAGTCGACCTACCGGGCCCTGCCCGCCAGTCGACGGCGACTGTTCCGGTATCTGGGTCTGCACCCCGGGCCGGACTTCGACGTGTGCGCGGCGGCGGCGTTGGGCAACCTGACCCCGGTGCACGCCCGACGCACCCTGGCCGACCTGTGCGAGCGTCGACTGGTCGTCGAGTGCGGCACCCGCTACCGGATACCGGATCTGATCGCCGAGCACGCCCGTCGGTTGGCCGTCGAGGAGCCCGCCGTGCTCCGCGCCGCGGCGCTGGCCCGGTTGGCCAATGTGGACAGGATCCCTCTGGATCCTCGTCGTGGCCGACCGGGCGACCGACACTGAAAGGCCGCCCTCTAGGGAACATCTGATGTAAGCGGCCCGCTGGCAGTCGACCCCTATGAGCGCCGAGGCGGGCCTGACCCTGCCCTGCGAGCTGCTCAAGCAGCATCTTCCTCCGGATCAGGTCGACCGAATGTCGTTGCATCGACCATTGCCTATCGATGGCGCCGGGAGTAACATTTCGGAAACACATCAGATGTCTGCCTGTGTCGCAGGCTATCGGCTACCTGACGCGTCGCGGCCGGGATTGGCGTCCACCGGCTGATCCAGCAGGTGCACTTCACGTTTCCGCGCTTCGGGTGGCCGGGGTCGGTCACCCCTTTGGAGGATCGATGTCAGATCTGACCCGACGGCAGGCCCTGAAGATCGGCGCGGCGGGCGCCGGCGGTGCCCTGTTGCCGTTGCCCGCCACCGCCACCGCCCGGGCCGGCTCGGTGGCGCCCCCGCAGGTGCTGGCGGCCGGCGACCTGGCCCTCTGGTACGACCGGGGGGCCGGCACCGACTGGCTGCGGGCCCTACCGATCGGCAACGGCCGACTGGGGGCCATGGTGTTCGGCAACAGCGACACCGAACGCCTGCAACTCAACGAGGACACCGTCTGGGCGGGCGGACCTCACGACTCCAGCAACCCCAGGGGCGCCGGCTCGCTCGCGGAGATCCGCAGACTGGTCTTCGCCAACCAGTGGTCCCAGGCCCAGAATCTGATCAACCAGACCATGCTCGGCAACCCGGTAGGGCAGCTGGCCTATCAGACCGTCGGCAACCTCCGACTGGCCTTCCCCGGTGCCACCGGCACCTCCCAGTACCACCGGCAGTTGGACCTCACCACCGCGACCACCTCCGTCACCTATCTGATGAACGGGGTGCGCTACCAGCGGGAGGTCTTCGCCAGCGCGCCGGATCAGATCATCGCGATGCGGCTGAGCGCCGACCGGTCCGCCTCGATCACCTTCACGGCCACCTTCGACAGCCCGCAGCGGACCACCGTGTCCAGCCCGGACGGGGCCACCATCGGTCTGGACGGCGTCTCCGGCAACCAGGAGGGGGTCAACGGGGCGGTCCGGTTCCTGGCCCTGGCCCACGCCACCGTCAACGGCGGCACGGTGAGCAGTACCGGCGGGACCCTGCGGGTCACCGGCGCCACCAGCGTGACCCTGCTGATCTCGATCGGCTCCAGCTATGTCAACTTCCGCAACGTCGGCGGTGACTACCAGGGCATCGCGCGGCGGCACCTTACCGCGGCCCGGGCCAGCAGCTACGACCAGTTGCGCGCCCGGCATGTGGCCGACTACCAGGCGCTGTTCGGTCGGGTGAGTCTCGACCTGGGGCGTACCTCGGCGGCCGACCAGCCGACGGACGTACGGATCGCCCAGCACAACACCGTCAACGACCCGCAGTTCTCGGCCCTGCTGTTCCAGTTCGGGCGGTACCTGCTGATCTCCTCCTCGCGGCCGGGCACCCAACCGGCGAATCTCCAGGGCATCTGGAACGACTCGTTGACCCCGGCCTGGGACTCGAAGTACACGATCAACGCGAACCTGCCGATGAACTACTGGCCGGCGGACACCACAAACCTGTCCGAGTGCTACCAGCCGGTGTTCTCGATGATCCAGGACCTGACGGTCAGCGGGGCGCGTACCGCCCAGGTGCAGTACGGCGCCGGGGGTTGGGTCACCCACCACAACACCGACGCCTGGCGGGGCGCCTCCGTGGTCGACGGCGCCTTCTGGGGGATGTGGCAGACCGGCGGGGCGTGGCTGGCCACGATGATCTGGGACCACTACCTGTTCACCGGGGACCTGGACTTCCTGCGCGCCAACTACCCCGCCATGAAGGGTGCCGCCCAGTTCTTCCTCGACACCCTGGTCACCGAACCCACCCTCGGCTACCTGGTCACCAACCCCTCCAACTCACCCGAGATCGGCCACCATGCCGACGCCAGCGTCTGCGCCGGCCCGACCATGGACAACCAGATCCTGCGGGACCTCTTCGACGGCTGCGCCCGGGCCAGCGAGCTCCTCAACACCGACGCCACCTTCCGGGCCCAGGTCCGGGCCACCCGCGACCGGCTGGCCCCGACCCGGATCGGCTCGCGCGGCAACATCATGGAGTGGCTCTACGACTGGGTGGAGACCGAACGCAACCACCGGCACGTCTCCCACCTCTACGGCCTGGCCCCCAGCAACCAGATCACCCGGCGCGGCACCCCCCAACTGTTCCAGGCCGCCCGACGCACCCTGGAGATCCGCGGCGACGACGGCACCGGCTGGTCCCTGGCCTGGAAGATCAATTTTTGGGCCCGCCTGGAGGAGGGCAACCGGGCGCACGACCTCATCCGCTACCTGGCCACCCCGGCCCGGCTGGCGCCGAACATGTTCGACCTGCACCCGCCGTTCCAGATCGACGGCAACTTCGGTGCCACCGCCGGCATCGCCGAGATGCTGCTGCACAGCCACGCCGGTGAACTGCACCTGCTGCCCGCCCTACCGGCCGCCTGGCCCACCGGATCCATCAGCGGCCTGCGTGGACGCGGTGGCCACACCGTCGGCCTCACCTGGAGCAACGGCCAGGCCACCGAGATCCTCCTCCGGCCGGACCGGCCCGGCACCGTACGCCTGCGGGCCCGGATGTTCACCGGCACCTACACCCTGGTCGACACCGCCGACGGCACCTCGCCCCGGACCACAGGCATCGAGCCCGACCTGATCGAGGTCACCGTGCAGGGTGGGCGTACCTACCGGGCCACCGGCTCGGTAGGTACGCCCACCGCACCGACGCTGGAGCAGAGCTTCACCAATGCCGGCACCAGCAACGACACCAACACCGGGGTGGCCAATTTCGACGGCAACGGCGCCAGCCTCTCCGCCCAGGCCCTGGCCCAGGCCGGGGTCACCCCGGGCAGCACGGTGAGCCGCAACGGGGTGAACTTCCGCTGGCCCGCCGTGGCCCCCGGCGGGTCGGACAACGCGGTCGCCTCCGGCCAGTCGATAAGCGTGACCGGCACGGGGCGTACCCTCGGGATCCTCGCCACCGGCACCTACGGTGCGGTGTCCGGCACCGCCACGGTGGTCTACGCCGACGGGACCCGGCAGAGCTTCACCCTGAGCACCCCGGACTGGTACGGCGGACCGCACGCCGGTGGCTCCGCCGCCATCGTGATGGCGTACCAGAACCGCCCCGGCAACCAGCGGCACAACGTGTCCGCCTGCGTCTACTACGTCGGGGTGGGGTTGCAGAACAAGCCGGTGAGCCGGGTGGAACTGCCCAACATCAGCGCCCGGCCGGCGGCCAACGTGCCGACCATGCACATCTTCGCCATCGCGATCGGAGGCTGAGGCGCCCGCCGACCGGCGTGCCGGCCACGGGGGGTGCCGTGGCCGGCACGCCTTGTTTCCGGGGATCTCAGCTCCCTCCACGGCTGCCACCTGCGGCTTCCCAGCCGATCGGGGGAGTGGCGGGAACGTTACGAGACCGTGACCGCTGGATCTCAGAACAGGTGTTGACCTGGTCGATGTGAGCGCTAACACTTGGCCTCCAAGTGCGACCCACGCAGCCGGGCGACGGCGCGAGTTCAGATTGGGGAAGCCAGTGAGTAGAAGAATCCTGGCCGCTCTCGGTAGCGCCGTGCTGGTGCTGGGCCTGGCGGCGTGCAGTGGTGAGGGTGCCGGCAGCGGTAACGACGGCGACAAGCCCGGTGATCTGACCATCGGCGTCTCGATGCCCACCCAGACCTCCGAACGATGGATCGCCGACGGCAACTTCGTCAAGGAGAAGCTGGAGGCCAAGGGCTACAAGGTCGACCTTCAGTACGCCGGCGACGACATCCCCACCCAGTCGCAGCAGGTCGACCAGATGATCACCCGTGGGGCCGACGTGCTGATCATCGCGGCGATCGCCGGCACCGCGCTGAGCGGGCAGTTGCAGGCGGCGGCCGACGCCAAGATCCCGGTGATCTCCTACGACCGGCTCATCCGCGACAGCCCCAATGTTGACTTCTACGTCAGCTTCGACAACTACAAGGTCGGGGTGGCCCAGGCCACCGCGTTGCTGGTCGGGCTGGGCCTGCAGACCAAGGACGGCGCCAAGGGTGAGGCGACCGGGCCGTTCAACATCGAACTGTTCGCCGGCTCGCTGGACGACAACAACACCCAGTACTTCTTCGGCGGGGCGATGGACACCCTCAAGCCGTTCATCGACGCCGGCACCCTGAAGGTGAAGTCCGGGCAGAACAAGATCGATCAGGTGGCGATCCTGCGCTGGCAGCAGGAAGGTGCGCAGAAGCGGATGGAGGACCTGCTGACGTCCAGCTACAACGACGGCAGCAAGGTCGACGGGGTGCTCTCGCCGTACGACGGGCTCTCCCGCGGCATCATCACCGCCCTCCAGAACGCCGGCTACCGCGACGACATGCCGGTGGTGACCGGGCAGGACGCCGAGATCGCCTCCGTCAAACTGATCAACGACGGGGTGCAGGGCTCCACCATCTTCAAGGACACCCGACTGCTGGCCGAGCAGGCGGCGATCGCCGCGGAGTCCTTCCTCCAGGACAAGACCCCGCAGGCCAACGACACCGAGACCTACGACAACGGGGTCAAGGTGGTGCCGTCGTACCTGTTGCCGATCCAGACCGTGTTCTCCGACGACATCAAGCCGGTCCTGATCGACTCCGGTTACTTCACCGCCGAGGAGGTCGCCGCCGGCCAGGCCAAGGACTGACGGCGTACTCCCCGGGCTCGGCGGCGAGCACTCGCCGCCGAGCCCGGATCGCTTACCACCGCACCCCTTCGCCCGCACCCTGATCGAGACCGCAGGAGGGTGAGCATGGACGACCACATCCTCGAGATGCGTCGCATCACCAAGACCTTCCCGGGGGTGGCGGCGCTTCAGGACGTCAACCTCGCGGTACGCCGTGGCGAGATCCACGCCATCTGCGGAGAGAACGGTGCCGGCAAGTCCACCCTGATGAAGGTGTTGTCGGGGGTCTACCCCACGGGCAGCTACTCCGGTGAGATCCTGCTCGACGGCAAGCCGGTGGACTTCCGGGGCATCCGCGACAGCGAGGCCCACGGCATCGTCATCATCCACCAGGAACTGGCCCTGGTGCCGTACCTGTCCATCGCCGAGAACATCTTCCTCGGCAACGAACGCCGGGGCCGCGGCGGCCTGATCGACTGGAACCGTACCAACGCCGAGGCGGCCGAACTACTGGCCTCGGTCGGCCTGCGCGAGAACCCGGTCACCCCGGTGGTGCAGCTCGGGGTCGGCAAACAGCAGCTGGTCGAGATCGCCAAGGCGCTGTCCAAGAAGGTCAGGCTGCTGATCCTGGACGAGCCGACGGCCGCCCTCAACGACATCGACTCGGCACACCTGCTGGACCTGATGCGTCGGCTGCGCGACCAGGGCATCACCTGCATCATGATCTCGCACAAGCTGAACGAGATCACCGCCATCGCCGACTCCACCACGGTGCTGCGCGACGGCCGGACGGTGCGGCGGCTGGAGATGGGCTCAGGCGAGGTCACCCAGGAGCAGATCATCCGGGACATGGTCGGCCGGGACCTGGACAGCTTCTATCCCGACCGGGTCTCCTCCCCGGGTGCGGAGGTGCTGCGCATCGAGGACTGGACCGTCCGGCACCCCACCCAGGACCGGCTCGTGGTCGACCGGGCCAGCCTGAACGTACGGGCCGGGGAGGTGGTCGGCATCGCCGGGTTGATGGGGGCGGGCCGCACCGAGTTGGCGATGAGCGTCTTCGGGCGCTCCTACGGGCGGGACATCTCCGGTCGGCTGTACCTGCACGGCATGGAGATCAGAGCGCGTTCGGTGGCCGAGGCGATCGGCAACGGCATCGCGTACGCGACCGAGGACCGCAAGCGCTTCGGGCTCAACCTCATCGACGACGTACGGCACAACGTCTCCTCGGCGGGCCTGCGCAAGCTGTCCCGGGCCGGCTGGGTGCACGACAACGAGGAGACCCGGGTGGCCGAGGACAGCCGCCGGGACATGAACATCAAGGCCCCCAGTGTGCTGTCCGTGGTGGGCAAGCTCTCCGGCGGCAACCAGCAGAAGGTCGTCCTGTCCAAGTGGCTGTTCACCGATCCGGACGTGCTGATCCTGGACGAGCCGACCCGGGGCATCGACGTCGGGGCGAAGTTCGAGATCTACACGATCATCAACCGGCTGGTCGCCGAGGGTAAGGCGGTCGTCATGATCTCCTCCGAGTTGCCGGAACTGCTGGGCATGTGCGACCGCATCTACACCCTGTCGGCGGGTCGGATCACCGGCGTACTGCCGGCCGCCGAAGCGACCCAGGAGAAGCTCATGGAACTCATGGCGAGGGACAAGGAATCCGTCTGATGACCAGCACCAAGCCCTCCTCGGTCCACAAGGGCGGGTCGGCCGAGGGCACTCCCGCCGCCGTACTGCACGTCGGCAGCAGCGACCCGCGCGCCCTGATCATGAACAATCTGCGGCAGAGCGGCATCTTCGCGGCGCTTGTCGTCATCGTCGCCCTCTTCGCCGTCCTCACCGAGGGTGTCTCGCTGAGTCCGGGCAACATCACGAACATCGTCCTTCAGTACTCGTACATCCTCGTGCTCGCCATCGGCATGGTCATCGTGATCATCGGCGGGCACATCGACCTGTCGGTGGGCTCCGTGGTGGCGCTGACCGGAGCGGTCAGCGCCGTGGTCATCATTCGGCAGGGGCAACCCTGGTGGGTCGGGGTGTTGGCGGCGGTGGCGGTCGGGCTGGCGGTCGGCGCCTGGCACGGCTTCTGGGTCGCGTACGTCGGCATCCCGGCCTTCATCGTGACCCTGGCCGGCATGCTGCTGTTCCGGGGTCTGACCCTGCGGGTGCTGGAGAACGTCTCCCTGTCGCCCTTCCCGGCCGAGTACAACCAGATCGCGGCCGGCTTCCTCAACGGACTCATCGGCGGCGACGGCTACGACGCCTTCACCCTGCTCATCGGCGGCATAGCGGTGGCCGGGTACGTGGTGAGCGGCCTACGCACCCGGGTGGCGCGGATCCGCTACCAGCAGCCGGTGGAGTCCTTCGCGCTGTTCGTCGCGCGGATGGTCCTGGTCGGTGCCGTGGTCATGTGGTTCGCCTGGCAGTTGGCCAACGCCCGGGGCCTGCCCATCGTACTGATCATCCTGGCCGTGCTGGTGCTGGTCTACGGGCTGCTCACCCGACGTACCGTCTTCGGTCGGCAGGTCTACGCGATCGGCGGCAACCTGCCGGCGGCGATGCTGTCCGGGGTGAAGGTCCGCACCGTCAACTTCTGGATCTTCGTCAACATGGGCTTCCTGTCCGCGGTGGCCGGGATCATCTTCTCCTCGCGTTCCAACAGCGCGCAGCCGGCCGCGGGCAACATGTTCGAGCTGGACGCGATCGCGGCGGCCTTCATCGGCGGAGCGGCCGTCACCGGTGGGGTGGGTACCGTGGTGGGTGCCATGGTGGGTGGCCTGATCATGGCCGTGATGAGCAACGGTATGCAGTTGATGGGGATCGAGCAGTCGACGCAGTCGGTGGTCAAGGGCCTGGTGCTGCTGGTCGCGGTCGCCTTCGACGTCTACAACAAGCGCCGGGCCGGCGCGAGTCGGTGACGCCCGCCGCACACCTTGACGTACCCCCGCCCCACTCCCCGCCGATCTTGCACTTTCTGTCCCGACGAACGGTGTGAATACCGGCATATCGGCGACCAGAAGTGCATGATCGACGGGGAGAGGGGTGGGGGTGGGTGGGCTGTTAGGTGCGGGTCCAGCGTTGGTTGGGGGCGGTGTGGCAGGTCCAGACGATGACGGGGGTGCCGTTGGCGGTGCCGTTGTTGTTGACGTCCAGGCAGAGGTTGGGGGAGCGGACGTTGCTGACGGTGCCGTTGCCGTTGAACGTCCACTGTTGGTTCGTGCCGCCGTTGCAGTCCCAGATCTGCACCGGGGTACCGGGGGTGGCGGTCGGGGAGATGTCCAGGCACTTGCCGAGCACCTGGAGGGCCTGACCGTTCTGGGTGAAGCTCTGGTTACTGGCGGTGTGGCAGTCCCAGATCAATGTCGCGGTGCCGTTGGCGGTGCCGCTGTTGTTGACGTCCAGGCAGCGGCCGGCCGACTCACTGCGTAGCCGGAAGGTGGTCGGCGGGGGCGGGGGAGTGGTCGTACCGCCGCCACTGACCCGGTAGACCACCGTGCCGTGCGCCGGCACGCTGGCCGAGATCGTCCCGGTGCTGGTCGAGGTGGTGTTGGTCCAGGCGTCGCGGAGGGTGAACGAGTTGCCGGACTTGCCGATGGCCGCCGCGGTGGTGGACACCGTGGTGGTGGAGTTGCCCTGGTTGAACAGGGCCACGGCCACGTCCCCGTTGGCCAGCCGCTTGGCCAGCACCCGGCGGGTGCCGTCGTGGGAGACCTGCACGGCCTGTAGCGCCAGGGGGTCCTGGTTGATCGCCACCAGGTTCTGGTTGCGCAGGATGTCCAACGTCGCGGCGTTGGCGTTGCGGATGTCGTTGCCCGCGATCAGCGGTGCCGCCATGATCGCCCAGAGGGCGAAGTGGCTGCGCATCTCCGTGTCCGTCATGCCGCCGTTGCCGACCACGAGCATGTCCGGGTCGTTGAAGGAGCCCGGCGAGGCGTACGAGGCGATCGGCACGTTGACGTTGACGATGTTCTGGATGCCCATCGGGTAGCCGTTGGTCTGACCGGTGTTCCAGGCGTTGGTGATGTCCTCCGTGGTCCGCCACATGTTGGCGATGTCCCCCCAGTTGCGCAGGGGGCCGGTCTTCTCGTGGATGCTGTTCGAGTTGATGCTGTAGACGATGGGCCGACCGGTGGCCGCCAGGGCGTCACGCATCAGCGAGAACCCGGCTATCTGGTCGTTGATGGTGCCCCAGGGCGAGCACCAGTCGTACTTGAGGAAGTCCACCCCCCAGGCGGCGAACTGCCGGGCGTCCTGGTACTCGTGGCCGAGGCTGCCGGTGGAGCCGGGCCAGGCGCCGAAGTACTGCGCGCAGGTCTTCTCCCGGGGCACCTGGTAGAGGCCGAAGAGCAGGCCCCGGGAGTGCAGGTAGTCGCCGAGGGCCTTCATGCCGCTGGGAAAACGTCCCGCATGAGCCTGGAGGTTGCCCTGGGCGTCGCGGTTGGGATCGAACCAGCAGTCGTCGACGACGACGTACTTGTAGCCGAGATCGCGCATCCCGGTGTTGACGATCGCATCGGCCATCTGCCGGATCAGGGTCTCGTTGATGTTGCACCCGAAGGTGTTCCAGGTGTTCCACCCCATCGGTGGGGTACGGGCCACCCCGTTGTTGAGCGCCTGCGCGGGTTTCGGTGTGTGGAACCCGCCGACGACAACCGTGGTGAGTGTCAGCACCAGCACACTCAGAACGGCCAACCATCGTGGTCGTGCGCGCATTCGATCCTCCTCGGGACAGGGACGGGTGGGTGTCGGTCATGGAGCACCGACCGCGGGTCGTCGGGCGGCCCAGATGGTTCGTCGGGTGGGCGCGGGCAGGCATGGCCTGCTCACGGTCAGATGGTCGAAAGTGCCGCCGCCCGTGGCGGGGACGCCGGCGCCCAGAGATCGAGTCAGCCGGGTGTCGTGCCGCGACGCCGGCGGTGACGGTGGTGGTTTTCCCGGACAGGGGCCCTCCGATGTCTGGATGTTATCGCTGACATCCAGCTATGTAAATCGTCGTCGATGTCCGGCAGAAGCCGGATCACTGCTTGATCAAAAGACGGTGACCCGCCTTGCAATTGGTGAATCCCCACGTGGGAGCGATTCAGGTATGCGTTGGTGCGGCTATCCGGGGTGGTGCGGTAGAGCTGCTCGGCCTGATCCACTCAGCTGCACCTGCGATCGAAGGATGTTAACGCTCATATGGCCGCCGTGAAGATCGGTCGTGGCGCCTCGGCGAGGGTGTCGGGTGGGCCGGCGAAGGGCTCGCCGGGGATGCGTGTCGTTCGGGTGGTGCCGACGATGGCGCCGTCGGGGATCGGGGCGGCGGGGTGATCCGTCCGCTGGGGGTGGTCGGAGTCGTCGCGGCAGGCGTCGACCGGTGTGGATGCAATGATCGACGGCTGGCGGGGTCGTACCTCTGGCGCTGGACCCCGCGGATGTCGCAAGGTGGGGTGGTGCAGGTGTCGGGTCGACCCGCGTTGGGTGGTCACGACGGGGTCCGCACTCCGTTACGGAGCTGTTGCCGGAGGGTGTCTTGACGATGCCGGATGTGAGCGTTAACACTGAGGTCCGTCATCGGCCGGAGGTGAGCATGAGTGGTGTGGACGAAGTCGGCGACCGGTATGTCGTCGGCGTCGACTACGGGACCCTGTCGGGGCGGGCCCTGGTGGTCCGCGTACGCGACGGTGCCGAGCTGGGGACGGCGGTGCACGAGTACCGCAACGCCGTCATCGAGTCCACACTGCCCGACGGTGGTCCGCCCCTGCCCCCCGACTGGGCCCTGCAGGACCCACAGGACTACCGCGACGTGCTGCGCCACGCCGTACCGGCGGCCGTCGCCGCCGCCGGGGTGGATCCACGCCAGGTGGTCGGCATCGGCATCGACTTCACCGCCTGTACGGTCCTGCCGACCCTCGCCGACGGCACCCCGCTGTGCGAGCTGCCGGATCTGCGGCAGCGTCCACATGCCTGGGTGAAGCTCTGGAAGCACCACGCGGCTCAGCCGCACGCCGACCGGATCAACGCCCTGGCCCACGAACGCGGTGAGCCCTGGATCGGCCGCTACGGCGGCAAGATCTCCGCCGAGTGGCAGTTCGCCAAGGGGTTGCAGCTGCTGGAGGAGGACCCGGAGGTCTACTGGCGGGCCGAGCGCTTCATCGAGGCCGCCGACTGGATCGTCTGGCAGTTGTGCGGCGTCGAGACCCGCAACGTCTGCACGGCCGGCTACAAGGGCATCATGCAGGACGGTCAGTACCCCTCGACGGACTACCTGACCGCCCTGAACCCCGACTTCGGCGATTTCGTGGCCAAGCTGGACGGTCCGCTGATGCCGTTGGCCGGCAAGGCCGGCGAGCTGACCGCGCAGGCCGCCGCCTGGACCGGCCTGCCGCAGGGGATCGCGGTGGCCGTCGGCAATGTCGACGCGCACGTCACCGCCGCCGCCGCGCAGGCCCTCGCGCCGGGCCGGCTGGTGGCGATCATGGGCACCTCCACCTGCCACGTGGTCAACGGCGCGCACCCGGCCGAGGTGGCCGGGATGTGCGGGGTGGTCGACGGTGGCATCAGCGCCGGCGCCTGGGGCTACGAGGCCGGTCAGAGCGGGGTCGGGGACATCTTCGGCTGGTTCGTCAAGCACGCCGCCCCGGCCGGGGTCGCCTCCCACGAGCGGCTCACCGAACTGGCCGCCGCCCAGCCGGTCGGCGCCCACGGTCTGGTGGCGCTGGACTGGTGGAACGGCAACCGTTCCCTGCTGGTCAACCACGACCTCAGCGGGATGATCGTCGGCCTGACCCTGGCCACCCGCCCGGAGGACGTCTACCGGGCGCTGCTGGAGGCTACGGCGTACGGCACCCGCATGATCATCGAGGCCTTCGTCGAGGCCGGGGTGCGCGTCGACGATCTGGTGATCGCCGGGGGACTCACCTCGAACGAGTTGTTGATGCAGATCTACGCCGATGTCGCCAACCGGCCGCTGGGCATCATCGGCTCCGCGCAGGGGCCGGCCCTCGGCTCGGCCATCCACGCCGCGGTGGCCGCCGGGGCGTACCCCTCGATCCACGAGGCCTCGCAGGCGATGGGCCGGATCAGCGCGGCGGTCTACCGCCCCGACCCCGACCGGGTACGCGCCTACGACGCCCTCTACGCCGAGTACCGCACCCTGCACGACCACTTCGGTCGCGGCGTCAACGACGTGATGCTGCGCCTGCGGGCGATTCGGAACGCGGCCGCCGGGTCGGCTGGGTCGACGAACGAGACCGCGCTGGAGGTGGTCGCATGATCGAGCGTGAGTTGCGGGAGACGGTGGCTCGGCTGCACGGTGAGCTGACCCGCTACGGGCTGGTGGCCTGGACGGCCGGCAACGTCTCCGCCCGGGTACCCGGGCGGGACCTGATGATCATCAAGCCGAGCGGGGTGGACTACGACGACCTGTCCGCCGACAACATGGTGCTGTGTGACCTGGACGGGATGCCGGTCGAGGGTGATCTGTCGCCGTCGAGTGACACGGCCGCGCACGCCTACGTCTACCGGGCCATGCCGGAGGTCGGCGGGGTGGTGCACACCCACAGCACGTACGCGACCGCCTGGGCGGCTCGGGGCGAGGCGATCCCCTGCTGGCTGACCGCTCAGGCCGACGAGTTCGGCGGGGAGATCCCGGTGGGCCCCTTCGCCCTGATCGGCGGGGACGACATCGGCAAGGGCATCGTCAGCACCCTGACCGGGCACCGTTCGCCCGCGGTGCTGATGCGCAACCACGGGGTCTTCACCATCGGGCGTACCGCCCGGGCCGCGGTCAAGGCCGCGGTGATGTGCGAGGACGTGGCGCGAACCGCGCACCTGGCCCGGGCGCTGGGGCAGCCGGTGCCGATGGCCCAGGCCGATGTCGACGCCCTCTACGACCGCTACCAGAACGTCTACGGCCAGCGTCCCACGCCGGCGGCGAACACCTGACCGGGTCGCGGCCCATCCGGGTCGCGACCTAGTACGCGCACCCGCGCACAGACACCACACCACAAGTACGCCACCCGCCTGCCTCGGCCGGCGGCGTGGAACCCGCACCCCACCCGAGGAGATCCGATGAGAAACATGCGAATGTCCCTCGCGCCTCGGCGCGCAGTCGCGGCGCTGGCCGCCGTGCTTCTGGCCGGCGGCATGGCAGCCTGCGGCAACAGCGACACCGGAACCGACGGAGGAGGAAGCGGCGACGACAAGATCGTCATGGGCTTCTCCCAGGTCGGCGCGGAGAGCGGCTGGCGGACGGCCAACACCAACTCCATCAAGGAGGCGGCTGCCGAGGCGGGCATCGACCTGAAGTTCGACGATGCCCAGCAGAAGCAGGAGAACCAGATCAAGGCCATCCGCAACTACATCCAGCAGAAGGTCGACGTGATCGCCTTCTCGCCGGTAGTGGAGTCGGGCTGGGACACCGTGCTCAAGGAGGCCAAGGACGCCGGCATCCCGGTCATCCTGACCGACCGCGCGGTGGACTCGGCCGACAAGTCGCTGTACAAGACCTTCCTCGGCTCGGACTTCGTCAAGGAAGGCCGGTTGTCGGGGGAGTGGCTGGTCGAGAACTCCAAGGACGCGACCGGTGACGTGAACATCGTCGAGCTTCAGGGCACCACCGGCTCGGCCCCGGCCAACGACCGCAAGAAGGGCTTCGCCGAGGCGATCGCGGCCGACCCCAAGCTCAAGGTCATCGCCTCCCAGTCGGGTGACTTCACCCGCGCCGGTGGCAAGCAGGTCATGGAGCAGTTCCTCAAGGCCCACCCGAAGATCGACGTGCTCTTCGCGCACAACGACGACATGGGTCTGGGCGCTCTCGAGGCGATCACCGCGGCCGGCAAGGAGCCGGGCAAGGACATCACCATCATCACCATCGACGCGGTGAAGGACGGCATGCAGGCCCTGGCCGACGGCAAGTTCAACTTCATCGCGGAGTGCAGCCCGCTGCTCGGCCCACAGCTGATGGACCTGGCCAAGAAGATCCACGCGGGTGAAGAGGTGCCGCCGCGGATCGAGACCGAGGAGACCACCTTCACCCAGGAGCAGGCCAAGGAGGCTCTGCCCAACCGCAAGTACTGATCGACGCCCGGGGTCGCCACACTGACTGGTGGCGGCCCCGCCGCGTCACCCGCTTCCCCGACGGACCGGCGGCACGACACCTCCGGTGCCACGTCCGCCCGGCCGACCCCTCAGGGTCGGTCGGGCGGACGTCACGGGAAGGCCGTAGCCCCCGAAACGACACGAACCCAGAAGAAGGCCTGATGGGATGACGGATAGCCGTCCGGTCCTGACGATGACCGGGATCAGTAAGTCCTTTCCCGGAGTGCGCGCACTCCACAATGTCGACTTCCGGCTCTTTCCCGGCGAGGTGCACGCCCTGATGGGCGAGAACGGTGCCGGCAAGTCGACCCTGATCAAGGTGTTGACCGGGGTCTACGGCATCGACGAGGGCACCATCACCCTGGGCGACGAGCAGGTGGCCTTCTCCGGCCCGATGCAGGCCTCCGCCGCCGGGGTGAGCACGGTCTACCAGGAGGTCAACCTCTGCCCGAACCTCTCGGTGGCGGAGAACATCTTCATCGGGCGGGAGCCCCGTCGCCTCGGCGCCGTCCGCTGGGGTGAGGTGCGCCGACGGGCCCGGCAACTGCTGGCCCGCCTGGATCTGGACATCGACGTCACCGCCCCGGTGGCCAGCTACTCGCTGGCGGTGCAGCAGATGGTCGCCATTGCCCGCGCCATCGACGTACAGGCCCGGGTGCTGATCCTCGACGAGCCGACCTCCAGCCTGGACGCCGACGAGGTGGCGCAACTGTTCCGCATCATGCGTCAGTTGCGCGACGAGGGGATCGCGATCCTGTTCGTGACCCACTTCCTCGACCAGGTGTATGGCATCGCCGACCGGATCACCGTGCTGCGCAACGGCACCCTGGTGGGTGAGTACCCGATCGGGGAGCTGCCGCAGCTGGCCCTGGTCGAGAAGATGATCGGCAAGGAACTCGACGTCCTGGAACGGCTCGAGGAGCAGCCCCGGCGGGAGTTGGCGGCCCTGGAGGGCGGCACCCCCTTCGTCGCGGTCTCCGAGTTGGGCCGCAAGGGCGCGGTGGCCCCCTTCAGCCTGACCATCCATCCCGGTGAGGTGGTCGGCCTGGCCGGTCTGCTCGGCTCCGGGCGGACCGAGTCGGCGAGGCTGTTCTTCGGCGCGGACCGGGCCGACCACGGCGAGGTGACGGTCAACGGCAAGCCGACCAGCCTGCGCAACCCGGTGCAGGCCATCGAGCAGGGCATCGGCTTCTGCTCGGAGAACCGCCGCGCGGAGGGGATCATCCCCGACCTGACCGTCCGGGAGAACATGATCCTGGCGATGCAGGCGGCCCGGGGCTGGCTGCGCCCGATCCCGCGGCGCCGCCAGGATGAGCTGGTCGAGCAGTACATCAAGGCGTTGAGCATCCGTCCCGCCAACCCTGACCTGCCGGTACGCAACCTGTCCGGTGGCAACCAGCAGAAGGTCCTGCTGGCCCGCTGGCTGATCACCGAGCCCCGCCTGCTCATCCTGGACGAGCCGACCCGCGGCATCGACATCGGCGCCAAGGCCGAGATCCAGAAGCTCGTCGTGCAGCTCTCCGACGGTGGCATGGCCGTGCTGTTCATCTCCGCCGAGTTGGAGGAGGTGCTGCGGCTGAGCCACAAGGTCGTGGTGATGCGGGACCGGGAGATGGTCGCCCAGCTCGACAACGACGACACCCTGGACGCCGAGCGGATCATGCAGACCATCGCCAGCGGATCGATCAAGCAGGAGGCGAAGCAGTGAACGAGCGTCTCAGGTCGATGGCGACACACCGGCTGTTCTGGCCGGTGATGGTCCTCGTGGTGATGCTGGCCGCGAACACCGTCTACCGTCCCGGCTTCCTGGCCGTCGAGGTCAACAACGGGCACCTCTACGGCACCCCGATCGACATCCTCCGGTTGAGCGCCCCGCTGATCCTGGTCGGGCTGGGCATGACCCTGGTCATCTCCACCGGCGGTATCGACCTGTCGGTCGGCTCGATCTGCGCCATCAGCGGCGCCATCGCCTGCCTGCACATCAGTCAGGCACCGGATCAGAACAGCATGGCCACCGTGTTCACCGCGCTGGCCATGGCCCTGGGTGCCGCACTCGTACTCGGCGCCTGGAACGGGGTGCTGGTCTCCGTGATCGGCATTCAGCCGATCATCGCCACCCTCATCCTCATGGTGGCGGGCCGGGGTCTGGCCCAGCTGGTCACCGAGGGGCAGATCATCACCATCAACTCGGGGCACTACCGGGCGATCGGGCTGGGTCACTTCCTGACCCTGCCCCTGGCGATCTTCATCGCGCTGGGCGCGGCCCTGCTCATCGCGGCGCTGACTCGGCGTACCGCCCTGGGCATGATCATCGAGTCGGTGGGCGGTAACCGCGAGGCCAGCCGACTGGCCGGCATCCGGTCGGCCCGGATGGTCTTCCTGGTCTACGTGGTCAGCGCGGCGTGTGCCGCCGTCGCCGGCTTCATGATGACCGCGAACGTCTCCAGCGCCGACGGCAACAACGCCGGTCTCTGGGTGGAGCTCGACGCGATCCTCGCGGTCGTCATCGGCGGCACCTCGCTGGCCGGCGGCCGGTTCTACCTCAGCGGCACCATCCTCGGTGCGCTGATCATCCAGACCCTCACCACCACGGTGTACGCCATGAACATCTCCCCGCAGACGGCCCTGTTGTTCAAGGCGGTGGTCGTCATCGCGGTCTGCCTGATCCAGGCACCGGCCTTCCGCGCCAAGCTCGGTCGACGCAAGCGAGGTACCCCACCCCCGCCGGCCCCGACGCCGCAGCGTCAGAAGGAAGAGGTGACGGCGTGACCACGACCTCGCTGACCACCGGCCCGAGTCGCGCCCGGCTGCCCCGGCGCCACGTGCCGGTGCTGGTCACCCTCGCCCTGCTGCTGGTCATGTACGGCATCGGGGTGTCCCAGTACCGGGCCTTCTCGAACATCCAGGTCATCTTCAACGTCTTCATCGATAACGGTTTCCTGCTCGTGGTCGCGGTCGGGATGACCTTCGTGATCCTCACCGGCGGCATCGACCTGTCGGTCGGCTCGGTGGTCGCGATGACCGCGATGGTCTCGGCCTGGTTGCTCCAGTCCGGCCTGCCGGCGTTGCTGGTGCTGATCATCGCCCTGCTCATCGGGCCGACCCTCGGGTTCCTGATGGGTTGTGCGATCCACTTCTTCGACATCCAGCCGTTCATCGTGACCCTGGCCGGGATGTTCTTCGCCCGGGGCATGTGCACCTTCATCAGTGACTCCTCGATCCGGATCACCGACGGGTTCTGGACCACGATGGCGCAGCACCGGATCGGAGATCCCCGAGGCAGCTTCGTCTCGGTCAGCGTCCTGATCGCCTTCGCGGTCGTGCTGATCGCCGCGTACGTGCTGGCGTACACCCGGTTGGGGCGCAACGTGTACGCCATCGGCGGCAACCCCCAGTCGGCCCTGTTGATGGGGCTGCCGGTGGGGCGTACCCGGATCGGGGTCTACACCATCAGCGGGCTCTGCTCGGCGATCGGCGGGATCCTGCTGTCCTTCTATACCCTGTCCGGGGCGCCACTGATCGCGGTCGGCATGGAACTCGACGTGATCGCGGCGGTGGTGATCGGCGGTACGGTCCTGACCGGAGGAGCAGGCTACGTCTTCGGCACCGTGCTCGGCGTGCTGGTGCTCGGCGTGATCCAGACCCTGATCACCTTCGACGGCAGCCTCAACTCCTGGTGGACCAAGATCGTGATCGGAGGTCTGCTCTTCGCCTTCATCCTGTTCCAGCGCCTCATCGGCATCCGCTACAAGTGACCGCCCCTCTCGCGGAAGGCAACCCCCATGGCAGCACAACCTGAACCCGAGGTCTGGTTCCTCACCGGAAGCCAGGCGATGTACGGCGAGGACACCCTCCGCCAGGTGGCCGAGCAGTCCCGTCAGATCGCCGCCCTGCTCGACGATTCGCCGCACATCCCCGCCCGGGTGGTCTGGAAGCCGGTCCTGACCACAAGCGCCGACATCCTGAAGGTCTGCCAGGAAGCCGGTGTGCAGGGGGCGGTCGGGGTCATCGCCTGGATGCACACCTTCTCCCCGGCGAAAATGTGGATCACCGGCCTGGACGCGCTGCGTACCCCGCTGTTGCACCTGCACACGCAGGCCAACGTCCAGCTGCCATGGCACGAGATCGACATGGACTTCATGAACCTCAACCAGGCCGCCCACGGCGACCGGGAGTTCGGGTTCATCCAGACCCGGCTCGGGGTGGCCCGTAAGACGGTGGCCGGGCATGTCAGCGATCCCCGGGTGGTCTCCCGGGTCGGCGCCTGGACCCGGGCGGCGATCGGCTGGTCGGCGATGCGTTCGCTGCGCCTGGCCCGCTTCGGCGACAACATGCGCGACGTCGCGGTGACCGAGGGGGACAAGGTCGAGGCCGAGTTGCGCTTCGGCGTCTCGGTCAACACCTACGGGGTCAACGACCTGGTCGCCGTGGTCGACCAGGTCGCCGAGGCCCAGATCGACGACCTGGTCAAGGAGTACGACGACACCTTCCGGGTCGCCGCGCAGTTGCGCCCCGGCGGCGACCGGCACGACTCGCTGCGCTACGCCGCCCGGATCGAACTCGGGTTGCGTACCTTCCTGGAGGCCGGCGGCTTCCGCGCCTTCACCACGAACTTCGAGGACCTCGGCGGTCTGCGGCAACTGCCCGGCATCGCGGTGCAGCGGCTGATGGCCGACGGGTACGGCTTCGGTGGCGAGGGTGACTGGAAGACCTCCGTGCTGGTGCGCACCGTCAAGGCGATGGCGGTCGGCGCGCAGGGTGGCACCTCCTTCATGGAGGACTACACCTACGACCTCACCCCGGGCCAGGAGCTGATCCTCGGGGCGCACATGCTGGAGGTGTGCCCGACGATCGCGGCCGGGGTGCCGAACGTCGAGATCCACCCGTTGAGCATCGGTGGCCGGGAGGACCCGGTCCGCCTGGTCTTCGACGCCGAACCGGGACCGGCCGTGGTGCTCGGTCTGGCGGACATGGGGGAGCGGTTCCGGCTGGTCGCCAACGAGGTCGACGTGGTGCCACCGCCGCAGCCGCTGCCCCGGCTGCCGGTGGCGCGGGCCGTCTGGCGGCCCCGCCCGCACCTGGCCGGCTCGGCCGAGGCCTGGATCACCGCAGGGGCTCCGCACCACACCGTGCTGTCTCAGGGCGTCGGGGTGGAGGAACTGCACGACCTCGCCGAGATGGCCCGTACCGAACTGGTCGTCATCGACGCGGACACCGAGCCGCGACGCTTCGCCAACGAACTGCGCTGGAACCAGGCCTACTACCGCCTCGCCCGGGGTTTCTGACCGGGAGTGCGACGGGTCCTGCCGCTCGCGGCGGGACCCGTCGCCACCGTGGCCGTACGCCTCGGTCGCGGCTGCCCCGGCGCCTTCCGTCCGGGCCTTCTTCGCGGCACCCGCTCTCCACCGCTGCGGCGCATGTTTCGTCTTGACTAACGCGGTGTTATCGCTCACAGTCGATAGTGACGGCGGACGATATCTGCGGCTGTCCGGGCCGCTGCGCGTCTCTCCTCAGTAGCCGATCTCATGTCATCCCCTGGGCACCGGGTGTCATGTTAACGATCACATGCGCTGCTGGAGATCACCATGACGCTCGCCGCAGTGCAGGCCGTCCCGGTCGTACGGCTTGTCATTCGAAGGAGGATCATGGTTGCCATTGGCGAGGTCTCAGGACCCGCGCCGCGCCGGCGTGGGTGGTGGTCGCGGATGTGGGCGGCGGTGGCGGCGGCGGTGATGGTCGGCGGCACCGTGGTGGCGGTGGCGGCGACACCGGCCTCGGCGGCGACGGTGGACACCAACGCCTGGTACGTGTTGGTCAACCGCAACAGCGGCAAGGCCCTGGACGTCTACAACCTGGCCACCAACGACGGGGCGCGGATCACCCAGTGGTCGCGTAACGACGGAAACCAGCAGCAGTGGCAGTTCGTCGACTCCGGTGGCGGCTACTACCGGCTCAAGTCGCGGCACTCCGGCAAGGTGCTCGACGTCTACAACTTCTCGACCGCCAACGGCGCCTCGATCGTGCAGTGGGCCGACCACAACGGGACCAACCAGCAGTTCCGGCTGGCCGACTCGGCCGGCGGGTACGTGCGGTTGATCAACCGGAACTCGAACCGGGTGCTGGAGGTGCAGAACGCCTCGACCGCCGACGGCGGCAACATCGTCCAGTACGACGACTGGAACGGCACCAACCAGCAGTGGCAACTGGTCCGGATCGGCGACGGGCCCACCCCCGGGCCGACGACCCCGCCGCCCACCGGTGGCAACTTCACCAATCCGGTGGTCTGGCAGGACTTCGCCGACGTCGAGGTGATCCGGGTGGGCGACGTCTACTACATGACCGCCTCGACGATGCACTACTCGCCCGGCGCGCCGATCCTGCGCTCCTGGGACCTGGTGAACTGGGAGTTCGCCGGGCACTCCGTGCCCCGGCTGGACTTCGGCACCAAGTACGACCTGCCCCCCGGGCAACAGGCGTACGTGGAGGGCATCTGGGCCTCCACCCTGAGCTACCGGCCGAGCAACCAGACGTACTACTGGGCCGGGTGCATCAACTTCGCCCAGACCCACATCTACACCGCCAAGGCCGTCGACGGCGCCTGGACCCGGCACGCCACCCTGCCCTGCTACTACGACGCCGGCATGCTCATCGACGACAACGACACGATGTACGTCGCGTACGGCAACGGCACGATCAGTGTCGCGCAGCTCTCCGCCGACGGGCGCAGCCAGGTACGCGCCCAGCAGGTCTACCAGACCCCGTCGAGCATCGGCACCCTGGAAGGCGCCCGGTTCTACAAGCGCAACGGGGCCTACTACATCTGGTTGACCCGCCCCGCCAACGGCCAGTACGTGCTGAAGTCCACAAACGGACCCTTCGGCCCGTACGAGCAGCGGCAGGTGCTGCTCAACATGCAGGGCCCGATCGCCGGCGGCGGCGTACCCCACCAGGGTGGCCTGGTGCAGACCCCGAACGGCGCCTGGTACTACATGGCCTTCACCGACGCCTACCCGGGCGGGCGGATGCCGACCCTGGCCCCGATCAACTGGACCGCCGACGGTTGGCCCCAGGTGCAGACCGTCAACGGCGCCTGGGGGGTCAACTACCCCAACCCGCTGCCGCTGCGCCCGGTCAAGCCCCTCACCGGGGTGGACACCTTCGCCGGCACCACCCTGGGCCCGCAGTGGGAGTGGAACCACAACCCGGACAACAGCCGCTGGTCGGTGAACAACGGACTGCGCCTGCAGACCGCCACGGTCACCAACGACCTCTACCAGGCCCGGAACACGATCACCCACCGCATCCAGGGGCCGACCTCCACGGCGACCGTCGAGCTCGACTACTCCACCATGCGCGACGGTGACCGCACCGGACTGGCCATGCTGCGGGACTCCTCGGCCTGGATCGGGGTCCGCCGCGACAACGGGCAGACCCGGGTGGTCATGACCAACGGACTGACCATGAACAGCAACTGGGACACCACCAGCACCGGCAGCGAGATCGCCGGTGCGGCGGTCTCCGGCGGGCGGATCTGGTTGCGGGCCAACGCCGACATCAGGCCGGGATCGGGTCGGCAGGCCCGCTTCTCGTACAGCACCGACGGGGTCAACTTCGTCTCGTTGGGCAACGCCCTGACCCTCAACAACAACTGGACCTTCTTCATGGGGTACCGGTTCGCCATCTTCAACCACGCCACCCAGGCCCTGGGAGGTGCGGTGACGGTGCGACGCTTCGAGCTGGCCACCCCCTGACCTCGCTCAACACACCGCTCTCGGACTGGGTACGGCGTTCTCCTCCGGCAACGCCGACCACCGGGCACCGGTGACGTGCGGGTGGCGCCCACACCAGGGCGCCACCCGCACGCTGCGTGGATGCGGCCCGCATCCTTCGCGCGGAGGCCGCCATTGATCAGGGCGATCGAAAACCCCGTTTACTGATCGGAGATGAGATATCCGTCCTGGGCGACTGACCTGTCGGCGATTGATGTCCCTGCTGTCGTAGACTGTGCGTGATCTAGCGAAAACCACCCCGGCTGGCACGGGTCGGCGTGGGCGCCGCGAGAGGATCGTGAATCAAAGCCGCTTCGGTCAGCGTCGACGGGTCGCGGCGACCCACGGGCATGCGGGAGTGTGAGATGGCCGTACGCGATCCTGCGATGACGGACGTGGCTCGCCTCGCTGGCGTCTCCCACCAGACGGTTTCGCGAGTGCTCAACGGCCACCCCAACGTGCGGGAACAGACCCGGCTGCGGGTCCAGGCGGCAATAGCCGAGCTGGGCTACCGGCCGAACCGGGCGGCGCGTGCGCTGGTCACCGGTCGCTCTCAGGTGATCGGTGTCGTCGCGCAGAACACCACCCTCTACGGGCCGGCGTCACTGCTGGCCGCCTTGGAACAGACCGCCGCGGAGGCCGGCTTCGCGGTCAGTGTGGGCAGCGTCAGCGACCTGGACCACCGGTCCATCTCCGCGGTCGTCGAGCGGCACCTGGCGCACCGGGTCGCCGGCATCGTGGTGATCGCCCCGGTGGAGTCGGCCGGCGAGGCACTGGAACGCCTGCCCCACGACGTGCCGCTGGTCACGGTCGACGGGGATCCGCGTCGGCCGATGCCGCTGGTGACGGTGGACCAGGCCGCCGGAGCCCGAGCCGCGACCCAGCATCTGCTGGAGGCCGGTCACCGTACGGTGTGGCATGTGTCCGGGCCCTCCGACTGGTTCGACAGCGCCGGCCGGATCGAGGGCTGGCGGACGGCCCTGCTGGCGGCGGGGGTCGAGATCCCGCCGCTGGTGCCGGCGGACTGGTCGGCGGCGGCCGGTTACCGGTGTGGGCAGATGCTCGCCCGGATGCCGGACGTGACTGCGGTCTTCACCGCCAACGACCACCTGGCCCTGGGAGTGTTGCGGGCCCTGCACGAGCACGGCCGCCGGGTGCCGGACGACATCAGCGTGGTCGGCTTCGACGACGTGCCGGAGGCGGCGTACTTCATCCCACCGCTGACCACCGTCCGGCCGGACTTCGTCGCGGTGGCGCGGGCCAGCCTGGAGATGCTGCTGGCGCAGATCGAGTCCGACAGCGGCGGCGCCCTCCGGGAAACCATCGCCCCCTCCCTGGTGTCCCGCCAATCCGTAGGCCCCCCACCCCACCGCTAGCCCTCGGGGACCCGCTCGCCCTCCCCGGCGGCCCGCCGGTCCCCCCAGCCGTGTTGATCAAGAGGTTTTGGTCAGGATCAACCCAAAATCCGACCAAAACCTCTTGATCACCAACCCTCACCCCACTTCGCCCGGCTCCGGTTCCGGCTCGGTCACACCCTGGTCCGCCTCGCTGACCAGGGCGCGGTGATCAAGAGGTTTTGGTCGGGATCGGGCGGGAATTTGACCGAAACCTCTTGATCAACGCGGGCGAGTGGGTTGGCGGCGGCGGGCGCGGGCAGGGTGGGCTGACGAATGTGGCGTGGGGGGCCCCCCCCCGGGGGGGGGCCCCCGGGGGGGGGGGGGGGGTGGTGTGTGGCCAGCCGGGGGGGGGGGGGGGGGTGGAGTGCGAAAGTACA
>NZ_JBNCLD010000008.1:352020-366431 GCF_049844505.1 Micromonospora sp. DT229
GCGGGGGGGCGGGGGGGGGGGGGGGGGGGGGGGGGGGGGGGGGGGGGGGGGGGGGCTCCTCTGGGGGGGGGCGCCCCCCGCGGGGGGGGGGGCCCCCACGTCGGGGCGGTGGGGTTAGATGAAGCGCCAGCGGTGGTCGGTGGCGCCGTTGTCGTCCCAGATGACGATCTGGGTGCCCTGGCTCGACGAGGCGCCGAGTACGCCGAGCACCCGCCCGCCGTTCGCGGACTGGATCCGGAAGTAGCCGTTTGCGCCGTACCGTAGCCGCCAGCGGTGGGCGGACGAGCCGTTGTCGGCCCACTGCACCACCCGGGCACCGGCGGCGCTGCTGCCGCTCTCCACCCCCAGCACCTTGCCGCTGTGCGAGTTGCGTAGCCGCAGGTAGCCGCCGCTGTCCACGATCGCGGTCCAGAGGTGGTCGGCGGTGCCGGTGTCGCCCCACTGGATCACCAGACCGCCGTCGGCGGTGGACATGTTCTGCACGCCGAGCACCAGGCCGGTGGCCAGGTTCTGGATCCGGCGGGCCCCGTTGGGGACGAACCGCCACTGGTTGTCCGGCGTGCCGTTGTCCGGGTCCTGCACCACCCGGGCGCCCTGTGCGGTCGAGCCGCTCAGGACGGCCAGCAGCTTGCCGCTGTTGCCGTTGCGGATCTTGTGGGAGCCGTCGCCCGCGTCCACGATCGTCCAGCGGTGGTCGGCCGTGCCGGTGTCCGACCATTGCAGGACCTGCGCGTTGTCGGCGGTGGACATGTTCTGTACGCCGAGCACCTTGCCGCTGTTGGCGTTGCGGAACCGCACCGCGCTGCCGTCGACGATCAGCTGCCAGTCGTGGTCGGCGGTGCCGTTGTCGGCCCACTGCAACGCCGGTGCCCCGTCGGCGGTGGACATGTTCTCGATCCCCAGCACCAGCCCGCTGGCGGCGTTGACCAGCCGGAAGGTGGCCCCGGCCGGGCCGGAGGAGCCACCGGTGCTCCAGTAGACGGTGTAGTTGTGCCCGTGCGCGTCGTAGAACGGGATCAGGTTGACCTGGGTGTTGTTGGCGGTGGCGGTGAAGGTCAGCGCCGAGCCGCTGGTGCGGGTGACCGAGCCGCTCGCCAGTGCGGGCAGGGCCGACAGGGCGGTGTTGCCGTAGTTGCCGGAGAGCACCGTCGGGCCGTACCGCAACGCCACGACGTTCGGGTTGTCGTTGGCCGGCTCCACGACCACCCGCATCGGCAGCCGCACGGTCACCGTGTCGCCGGAGGTCCAGGAGCGGGTGAGGGAGGCGTACGTGCCGGGGGTGGTGGATATGTTCTGCACGGTGCCGTTGACGCTGACGGTGGCGTCCTGGGTCCAGGCCGGGATGCGGATGCGCATCGTCCACGAGCCGCCGACCGTGCCGGTGACGGTCAGGGTGCTGGTGTCGCTGGCCGGGAAGCTGGTCGACTGGGTGACCGTGATGCCGCGCTGGGACCAGTTCAGCACCGAGGGCATGAACAGGTTCACCGTCAGGGTGCTGCCGTTGTGGAAGTAGATCGAGTCCATCAGGGTGGTGTTGCTCTCCAGGCCGGTGCCCTGGCAGCACCAGAAGGAGTTGTAGTCCGTACTCCAGGTGCCGCCACCCCAGGCCGGTCCCACCCCGCGCCGCCCGCCCGGTTGCAGGGGGGTGAAGTAGGTGATGTGGCCGTGGTTGTCGGCCGGGTTCTGCGCGCCGATCAGATGATTGAGCAGGGCACGCTCGTAGAAGTCGAAGTACGCCACCCGGTTCGGGTCGAGCAGCCACAGCTCCCGGGTCAGCTTGAGCATGTTGTGCGTGTTGCAGTGCTCGCAGGTGTCGTTGCGCAGGTACCCGGAGATGGCGTTCGCGGCCCGGAAGTGTTCGGCCTGGCTGTTGCCGCCGATGGCGTACGTGCGGGTGTTGACGGTCAGGTTCCAGGCGTTGCCGGCGATGTCGCGGTACCGGGTGGTGCCGGTGGCCTTGAATTCGCGGGCCGCCCCGATCCACTTGGGGATCTGGGTGTTGGCGTGCAGCCCGTTGAGCTGGTCGGAGTTGGCCGCGAGCGGGTTGAACACGGCGGCATGGTCGAAGCGCTGGGCCACGGTCAGCCAGCGGGCGTCGCCGGTCTGCTGGTACAGGTCGGTCAGCACCGCGTTCATGCCGCCGAACTCGGTGCCCAGCATGGCCTGCATCTGCGCCGAGCTGAGTCGGCCGGTACGCCAGTCGACCCACCCGGCCAACGCCAGCAGTACGTCACGGGCCTGGGTGTTGCCGATGTGCCGCCACACGTCGAGCAGGCCGACCAGGGTCTTGTGGATGGTGTAGTACGGCACGTTGCCGTTGTTGAGGGTGCGGGCCTCCACGGCGCTGAAGTCGGACTCGGGGTAGCCGCAGAGATATCCGGTGTTGAATCCGGCGGCGGGATTGTTGGCCTGACACTTCGCCAGCTCGGCCACCATGTGGTTGGCCTTGTCCCGGCAGGTGGTGTCACCGAGCACGGCCCACATGTGCGACCAGGCGGTCAGGAAGTGACCCTGGGAGTGGGTTCGGAACGGGAAGCTGGGTGCCTCCCAGCCGCCGAGTGCCGCCGCCCCGCCGGTGGACAGGCGGTGGTTGGCGCGGAAGTTGTAGAGCAGCCGGTTCACGTCGACGAAGCGCAGGTAGTTCAGGGTGCGGTTCTGGTTGTCCAGCCAGCGGCTGGCGGTCAGTCGCACCTGGCCCATCTCGAAGGCGTACGCCGAGACGCCGAGGTCGGGGCGGGCCGGCGGAACCGCCGCGCTGGCGGTGCCGCCGTGCAGGACGGGGCCGACCGCGGTGGCGAGAGCGGCCGCGCCGGCGGCCTGGAGCACGTGTCGACGGTTGAGGGACGGGTAGGGCATCGCGGCCTCCCAAGTCGTGGGTGAAAGGTGGCGGTAGGCCTGCCGCCCGGGGTGGCCGGTGATCCGGCGCCACCCCGGTCGGGTGGACCGTTACGAGGTGACCTGGTTCAGCGGCGACCAGTTCAGACCGTCCAGGCTGACCGCGAGGTGCGGGCCGTAGTCGGCCGCCGATACGGCCTGCGGGTTGATCGCCAGGCCGGTCGCGGTGAGTCCGGCGCTGGCTGTCGAGCCCGGCAGGGCATTGTGTGCCACCCGGGACGGTGGGCGGTCTGGCCCGTCCCCATCGGCCGAGCTACCGGAGCCTTATGCACCGAGGTCGATGTTATCGCTAACATAGCTGCTCTGTTAACGAATGCGCAAGCCTCTGGATTCGGGCATCGTACGGCGACTCGACCGGCCGGCATGGCTGTTTGGGATCTCCCGCCCGAGGATACCGGTTTGGCGGTTTTGCGGGCATAACGCCCTTTTGGTGAAACCGGCTCCATACGCTCGTGAACTACGGAACCCACGGAGATGCGCGAGACAAGAATGACGGACGCCGACACCATCGTCCTGCCCCGCCTCGGGTCGTTGGAGGCCATTGAGGACCCCTGGGGGGAAGGCCACGACGAGATATCGAGCGAGCCGCCGAGCGACACCCGCTGGTTGCGCCTGGCCGCCTGGCTGGTGCCGGCACTGCTGACGGGCGCGTTCGGCGTCGCGCGGGCCGCTCCGCCCGGCCTGCACCTGGATAAACTCGCGGCCTGGGGTGGGGACGCGTCGTCCTGGCGGGATACCTGGTCGATGCTCCGTTGGGAGGACGCGGCGCCCTACCACCTGCTGGGGCGCGCGTGGGTGGAACTGGTCGGCACCTCGGAGCTGGCGTTGCGTGGGCCCTGCGTCCTCGCCATGGCGACAGCGGCGGCGCTCGTCGGCGCGATGGCCGCCCGGATGTTCGCACCGGGCACCGGTGTCCTGGCCGGCGTCATCTTCGCCCTGCTGCCGACGTCAGTGCGGTACGCGCAGGAGGCTCAGCCGTACGCGCTCACCCTGCTCGCCGCAGTCCTCGCCACGTGGCTGCTCCAGTCGGCCGTCGACCGGCCGAGACCATGGCGACTCGTGCTCTACGCCGCTGCGGTAGGGCTGCTGGGCCTGTGCAATGTGATCGCGCTCCTGCTGCTCGTCGGCCACGGCTGGACCGTGTTCGCCTTCCGGCGTGAGGTGGCGCTCCGATGGCTGGCTGCTGCGGTCGTGGGCGGGTTACCCGCGGCCGGCCTGCTCTGGCACGCCACGCAGCAGGGAGTACGGCTTGCGCAGGCGTCGAGCCCGAGCCTGACCGGGCTGGCCGCGACGCCGGGGCAGCTGTTCGGCGTCGCCGCGCTGGGCGCGGTGCTGCTGGCGCTGGCGCTGTTCAGCCTTCCGCTGCGTCACCCCGCCGCCGTGTTCACCGCCTGGGCGGTCGCGCCGCCGCTGGTTCTGCTGCTCGTCGCGCAGGCGACGCCGATCTGGCAGCCGGAGTTGCTGCACTTCACGCTTCCGGCCTGGGCGACGCTCGGCGCGGCCGGGCTCGCGAACGGTGGTCGGCGGGTGCGCTGCTGGCGATAGCCATGCTCGGCGTGCCGACGCAGCCTCGCCCTCCGGTCGCCCGACGGGCACCGGCAGCTGGCGGAGGTCATCGCACGCCGGCGGCAACCCAGGTGACGGCATCCGCCATGCCACAGCCGACCGGGACGGACCTGGCGACCAGGCAGACAAGCGGGACGAATCTGTAGCCCTTTGGGGGCCAGCCTGGCTATTTGAGTTGTTTGCCCGTATCTGTCCCTACGATCAGCGTAGCCGTCCGCATGGCGGCGGCCAGGAATCCGAGACCTTGGGGGGCACCGTGGGCGTCGCGGCCGATACGCGACTGTCGCTGGACGCAGTGGAGAAGACGCTCGGAAACGGGCCCGTGGAAAGCACCCCGGTCCGGCCGGCACCCGCCCGACGCCCCGACCGTCGTCAGTTCAACATCAGGGTTCGCATCGCGTACGCACGCTGCGGAGCGAGTGCCGGAAGCCTCGTCGCGCCGCGACATCCGCAGGCGGCGGTCGAGTTCCGTCCCGTCCTGTCGCGCGCCGCGCGGTGCGTACTGACCCTGCTCGTCCTCGTCAACAGCGTGGCGGGACTGCTGCTGGTCGGCTGGCTGCTGCTTCCCGAGCACGTCCCCGGATCCGGCGGAACCGGGTTCGGCGACTGGCAGACCGCCATGGCCCGGCTCGGCTTCTGCGTGATCGTCGGCGTCGAACTGATCCGCCTCGCGCAGAACATGGTCGTCTGGGTGTTCGCGTACCACGCCAAGGACCCGATTCCGGTCGATCCTCCGGTCGGCCTGCGGGTGGCGCTGCTCACCACGATCGTGCCGAGCAAGGAGCCGCTCGACGTCGCCGAGCGGACCCTGCGGCGCATGCGGCAGATCGTCTACTGCGGGCAGGTCGACGTCTGGATCCTCGACGAGGGCGACGACCCGGCGGTGAAGGAGATGGCCGCACGGCTCGGCGTACGCCACTTCAGCCGCAAGGGACGACCGGAGTACAACCAACCCGACGGAGAGTTCCGCGCCAGGACGAAGTCGGGCAACCACAACGCCTGGCGGGCCGAGCACGAGCACCACTACGACGTGGTCGCCAACGTCGACCCGGACCACGTGCCGCTGGCGAACTTCCTGGAGCGCACGCTCGGCTACTTCCGCGACCCGGACGTCGCCTTCGTGGTGACGCCGCAGGTGTACGGCAACATGCACCAGAACCTGGTCGCTCACGGTGCGTCGGTCCAGCAGTACCTCTACAACGGACTGATCGCCCGTGGTGGCAACGGACTGGACGCCCCACTGCTCACCGGCACCGGCCACCTCTACCGGCCGTCCGCCTGGCGCAGCATCGGCGGCTACCAGGATTCGATCATCGAGGACCACCTGACCAGCATCCGGATCCACGCTGCGGTGAACCCGCAGACCGGCAACCAGTGGAAGGGCGTCTACACCCCCGACGTGGTGGCCATCGGGGAAGGCCCGACATCGTGGGCGGACTACTTCAACCAGCAGAAGCGATGGGCGGCGGGCATCTGCGAGATCCTGGTCCGCCCCGAGTTGCGGGCGCCGCGCGAACTGCGGTCCCGACGGCGCTGGCACTACCGGCTGCTCCAGTTCTACTACCCGAGCGTCGCGGTCAGTCTGTTGCTGGGCAACTTCGCCACCGCCGCGTACCTGCTCACCGGGGTGAGCGCGGCCCGGCTCGACATCGCCGTGTGGTCGGTGCTGTGGAGCGCCACCATCTGCACCTGGTTCGTGCTCTGGCTCTGGTTGCGTCGATTCAACATCGCGCCGCACGAGCGGGAGGAGATCGGTCTGGTCGGCATGGCGTTGGCGCTGTTCGCCGGCCCGATCTACGTGGCGGCTGCCGCCGGTGCGCTGCTGCGCCGCAAGCTCGGATTCGTGGTGACCGCCAAGGGCAGGCTACGCACCACCGAATCGCTCGGCACCTTCCGGCTGCACCTGTGCTGGGCGGCCTTCGCCGCCGGTCTGCTCGCCGTGAGCTTCATGCTGGAACACGGCCGCACACCGCTGCGGGTATGGCCGGCCCTGACCCTCCTGACCGGCCTCGCCCCACCGCTGATCGCGTGCGGGTCGGCTCTGTTGGCCTGGCGCTCGCGCCGCGCCGGTCCGACCGGGCGTCATGCCGTCCGCGGCCGGCGGGTCCGGGCGACGGCACCGGTGGTCGCTTCCCGGGAGGTGCCATGGCACGGCTGACTCTGCCGCGGGTCGCCATGTCGCTGGTCGGCGCGCTGCTGCTGGCGTACGCCTTCGCCATCGCACCGGGCACCGGGTCCGGGAGGCGGGAACCCGCCCCGTCGGACCAGGCGGCGGTACGCGAACCGAGCCCTTCGCCACCCCCGCCGGAGGTCTTCCCGCCGACGAAGAAGGTGTTCATCGGCATCGCGACCAAGGAGGGACCGCACGACTTCACGCCCGTGGACACCTTCACCGCGACGGCGAAGCACCATCCACAGGTCATGCTCTTCGGCTCCGGCTGGGCGACCGACACCTTCGACCGGGCGCTGTTCGACGCGGTCCGCGACCGGGGCATGCTGCCGATGCTGGCCTGGGAACCGTGGGACTACCGGTTGGACGAGGAGGCCCGCAAGAAGGGGGCCGCCCGCGGCACGATCGACCGGCTCCGCTCCCGTCAGCCCGACTACCGGTTGTCCCACATCACGCGCGGCGACTTCGACGACTACCTGCGCACCTGGGCCGAGGGGATCAAGGCACTCGACTACCCGGTGGCCATCCGGTTCGCCCACGAGATGAACGGCAACTGGTACCCCTGGTGCGAGAGCGCCAACGGCAATCGGCCGGGCGACTACGTCAAGGCCTGGCGCCACCTGCACGATCTGTTCAAGGCCGCCGGAACGACCAACGTGATCTGGGTGTGGAGCCCGAACGCCAGATGGGACGGCTCGACGCCGAAGCTTTCCGAGCTCTACCCCGGGGACGACTACGTCGACTGGATCGGCATCTCGGGCTACTACGGCATGGGCGCCTTCTCGAAGTACCGGTCCTTCGACGCGATCTTCAAGGAGACCATCGGGGAGATCCGGGCCTTCAGCGCCAAACCGCTGGTCATCACCGAGACCGCGGCCTCCGACATCGCCGGCCGCAAGGCGGAGTGGATCACCGAGACGTTCCGGTTGCTACCCGGGTACGAGGACATCATCGGGCTCATCTGGTTCGAGGTGAACAAGGAACGGGACTGGCGGATCGTCAGCTCCCCGGCCGTCTCGGCGGCCTTCGCCCAGGCCGTGTCCGATCCGCGCTACCGCTTCACCTGGTCGCCCGAGATGCTCCCGCGCACCGAGCCGGCCGACTGACGCTTGCCCGCCGGGGCCGCTCCCGTGCCGGCTTGACCCTCAACCGGGTCGAGGCCGGACAGTGCCGGACGCGAGACGCCGACCGGCGCCGACCCCGGCACCGGTCAGCGCGATGCGTTGATCGGGAGGAACCGTGGCGGCTACGTCTACCGGTAGGGCGCCAACGAGCGGCAGTGCGAGGGCGGTGCCGGGCGCGTACTGGGCGTGGCTGGGCGGGACGACGCTGTCCCTGGTCGGCGTTCAAGCCATGGCGTTCGCGATGGCCTGGGTGGCGGCCGGAAAAGGTGGCGGCTTCGCCGCGCTGGTGCTCACCGCCGTCAACCTGCCCCGGGCCCTGCTCCTGCTGGTCGGCGGTGCGGTGGCCGACCGGCTGGGCGCCTGGACCGTCATGGTGGTCTCGGACGCGGCGATGGTCGTCGTCACCGTGGCGTTGGCCGCCGCCGTGTGGTCGGCGGCGGATCCGTGGCTGCCACTGCTGCTGGCCGCCCTCGGGCTCGCCGCAGTGGCGCTGGCCAACGCCGCCGGCTTCGCCCTGATGCTGCTGGTCCTGATGGTGCTTCGGGCGGCCCTGACAGTGCGGCCGGGCGAGTCGCCGGGCCAGCCGGCTGGGCAACTGCCGGGCCGGCCGGTGGCGCAGCCACTGTGGCGGGCCGCCGTGGACGGACTGCTGCTCGCCGCCGCGCATGCCGTACTGCGGCCCGCACTGTTGCTGGTGGGGGTGGCCGCCGGTTTCCTGCTGCCGGTGTCCGGCCTGCTCGTACCGTTGCTCGGGCGGGAGCGGATGTGGTCGTCGTCGGCCACCGGCGCGGTCGTCGCGGCGTTGGCGCTGGGTACCGCGACCGTCGCGATCCTCGTGCTGGTGCGTGGCGCCCTGCCCGACCCCGGTCGGGTCAGCGGTGCCGCGCTGCTGGTGGCCGCCGGTGGCGTGGTCACTTTGGCGGCGGCCGGTTCGTTGCCGGTCTCGGTCGCCGCCGGGATGGTGATCGGTGTCGGATCGGGTGGCTTCGCCACCCATGTCGGCCCGTTGATCCTGGCCGTCGCCCCGGACACACACGTGTCCCGGGTGCAGTCGGTGCTGGTGCTCGTGCAGAGCCTGCCGCTGCTGCTCACCCTCAACGTGCTCGGTTCGTTCGCCGAGGTCGTGCCGGTGGCGGCGCTGCTGTACGGCTGCGCCGGTGTGCTGGCCGTGGCGGCGGTGACGGCACTGACCTCGGGTACGGACCAGCCCTACCGCCGCGCATAATAGTTGACTAAAGTCAGGCAACATGGAGCGTGAACTGGTGGATGTGGTGCGGGGCTTCAACCGCACGGTGACCCAGCGCGTCGGAGCGCTGGACGACAAGTTCCTGGCCCGCGACCGGCCGCTGGCCCAGTCGCGGCTGCTCTGGGAGATCGGCCCGGCCGGGGCGGAGGTCGCGGCGCTGCGCAACCGCCTGGATCTCGACGCGGGCTACCTGAGCCGGCTGCTGCGCACCCTGGAGGGCGCGGGACTGATCGTGGTGACACCGGCCGAGGGTGACGGACGGGTACGCATGGCCCGGCTCACCGAAGCCGGCCGCGCCGAGTGGGCGCTGCTCGATCGCCGATCCGACGAACTGGCCTGGTCGATGCTCGCCCCGCTGACCGTCGGCCAGCGTGACCGGCTCACCACCGCGATGAACGAGGTGCAACGGCTGCTGATGGCCTCCATGGTCACCGTCGAGGTCTGCCCGCCGACCGATCCACGCGCCCGTGCCTGCCTGCGGGCGTACGCGGGGGAGCTGGCGGAACGTTTCGAGGCCGGGTTCACCCTCGGCACCGACGACGACCACCAGTTCGTCCCGCCCGCCGGGGTGTTCCTGGTAGCCACCCTGGCCTCGGAGGCGGTGGGCTGCGGATCGGTACGCTTCGACGCCGACGGGACCGCCGAGATCAAACGCCTGTGGGTGTCCGGGTCGGTACGCGGCCTGGGGGTCGGCCGACGACTGCTCACCGAGTTGGAGAAGCACGCCGCCGCGGCCGGTGCAGACTGCGTACGCCTGGACAGCAACCGCGCCCTCACCGAGGCGATCCGGCTCTACCGCAGCGCGGGCTACCAGGAGATCCCGCGGTACAACACGAGCCCGTACCCTGATCACTGGTTCGCCAAGCAGCTCCACCGCGCACCGGAGGTGTCGCCGTGACCACGCACCAGGTGTCCAATCAGGTCCCCCCGCTGGTCGACTACGACACCGCCGATGATCCGGCCCTGCTGGAGAGCCTCACCCGAGAGGGTGCCGACTGGGCGGTCGGGGAGGTCCGTGACCTCGGTCGGCTCGCCGGCGGTGAGTCGGCCGTCGAACACGGCCGGTTGGCCAACGAGCACCCGCCGGTGCTGCGCACCCACGACCGCTACGGGCACCGCATCGACGAGGTGGAGTTCCACCCGTCCTGGCATGAGCTGATGCGTACCGCCGTCGAACACGGCCTGCACGCCGCCCCCTGGACCGACGAGCGGGCCGGGGCGCATGTCGCCCGCGCGGCGAAGTTCTACACCTGGCGTCCGGACGCCGGGCACGGCTGCCCGATCTCGATGACCTACGCCGCGGTGCCCGCGCTGCGCCACGCACCGGACCTGGCCGCCGACTACGAGCCGCTGCTGACCACCCGGGCGTACGACGTCGGGCTGCGACCCCCGCGCGCCAAGCGGGGGCTGCTGGCCGGCATGTCGATGACCGAGAAACAGGGCGGTTCCGACGTACGGGCCAACACCACGGCCGCGCACCCGCAGCCCGACGGCAGCTACCGGCTGGTCGGGCACAAGTGGTTCACCTCCGCGCCGATGTGCGACCTGTTCCTCACCCTCGCCCAGGCACCCGGCGGGCTGACCTGCTTCCTGGTGCCACGGGTGCTGCCGGACGGCACCCGCAACCCGATGCGACTGATGCGCCTGAAGGACAAGCTCGGCAACCGTTCCAACGCCTCCGCCGAGGTCGAGTACGAGCACGCGGTGGCCTGGCGGGTCGGCGACGAGGGTCGGGGCGTACGCACCATCATCGACATGGTCAACCTGACCCGGTTGGACTGTGTGATCGGTGCGGCGGCCGGGATGCGTCAGGGGGTGATCACCGCCGTGCACCATGCCGCGCACCGGCGTGCCTTCGGCCGGTCCCTGCTCGACCAGCCACTGATGCGTAACGTGCTGGCCGATCTGGCGATCGAGTCCGAGGCGGCCACCCTGCTGATGATGCGGCTGGCCGGGGCCACCGAGCGGGCCGCCCGGGGCGAGCAGACCGAGGCGGCCTTCAAACGGATCGCCCTGGCGATCGGCAAGTACTGGGTCTGCAAGCGCTGGCCGGGGCATGCCGCCGAGGCCCTGGAATGCCTGGGCGGCAACGGGTACGTCGAGGAGTCCGGCATGCCCAGGCTGTTCCGCGAGTCGCCGCTGAACTCCATCTGGGAGGGCTCCGGCAACGTGGCCGCGCTGGACGTGCTGCGCGCGCTCGCCACCCAGCCCGAGGCGCTGGCGGCGTTCCGCGCCGAGTTGGATGCCGCCGCCGGTGCCGACCCGCGCCTGGACGCGGCGGTACGCCAGGTCGAGGCCGCCCTCGCCGACCCGGCCGACCGGGAGGTACGCGCCCGGCGGCTGGTCGAGCAGTTGGCCCTGGTGTTGCAGGGTGCGTTGCTGGTGCGCCACGGCCACCCGGCGGTAGCCGACGCCTTCTGTGCCTCCCGACTGGCCGCAGACCGGGGCCACGCCTACGGCACCCTGCCCACCGGCGTCGACTTCACCGCCATCCTCACCCGCGCCACCCCGAAGTCGACCTGACCCCGCCCGCTGCCCTGCTCTGCCCGCTACCTCTGTCTCTCCCGCGGAGACCTGACCCGCCCGGGCAAACCTCGCCCTGCCCGGGCCGCCTGCTCTGTTCACTACGGGCAGACCGGCACCCGGACCACAACGCCACCGGCCCTGTCGAGCTGACCCGCCTGCGCTATCAGGCTGCGGGGGCTGGCTTTGGGTACATCTGTTGTCGCCAGGGCAGCAACAAATGCACCCAAAGCCGAGGTGACTGTCCCGACCGGACGGGACCCGGTCAGCGAATCGCCGGTGCAGGCCAGATGCGGAAACGGCCGGCTCTCATACCCCGCTCCCGTGCGGGAGGTTCGCCTTCGCCGGATGTCCGGGTGCAGGTGGATACCCGGCGCGGTGTTCGGGATGGCCTCGGCTGCGAAGGTGGGTGAGCAAGAGGCGTTGAGTGATCGCCGTACGTTGTGGGACTCTGATCCGTCGATGTGTTGTCGCGCGAGTGACCGTCGCCCGATGGGCAGCCGGGGGCCGTTCTGGCCTGCGGCGGGTGACGGCAGGTGAGCTGTTCGTTCTCGTATCCGCCGCTCGTCGTGGGCTTCGACCGGGCGGCTCTCGCTCGTGATCGAAAAAGGACATCCATGAGACTTCCGAACAGGCACGGTGTTCGATCCTCCGCCCGATCGTGGCGGCTGCCCCGGCGCGGGGGCGCGCTGCTCGTCGCGGGCCTGCTGCTGGCCACCGGCGCACTGACCGGGGCGACCGCCCCCAGCGCCAACGCGGCGACCGCCCCCAGCGGTGACGCCGCCACCGATCCGGTGACGGTGACGGTGAACGCGCGGGCCGGGTTGGCCACCGTGCCCGACACCGCACTCGGCGTCAACCACGCCATCTGGGACCAGTATCTGGCCACCGAGGAGACCTCGGACCTACTGCGCGACGCCGGGGTGCAGATGCTGCGCTACCCGGGTGGCTCGTACGCCGACATCTATCACTGGCGCGACCACACCGCCCCCGGCGGCTACGTGGCCCCCGGCACCGACTTCGACACCTTCATGGGTGCGGCGCGTCGGGTCGGGGCCGAGCCGATGATCATCGCCAACTACGGCACCGGTACCCCACAGGAGGCGGCCGACTGGGTGCGGTACGCCAACGTGACGAAGGGCTACGGCGCGCGGTACTGGACGGTCGGCAACGAGAACTACGGCAACGGTCACTACGGCTCCGGCTGGGAAGCCGACCACCACCCGGACAAGAGTGCCACCTACTACGCGAACCTGGTGGTCGACTACGCCGAGGCGATGAAGGCCGTGGACCCGACCATCAAGGTCGGCGCGGTGCTCACCATGCCGGCCAACTGGCCGGACGGCCTGACCGCCGGCAACGACCCCGGCCCGTGGAACCAGACCGTGCTGTCCATCGCCGGGCCCTCGATCGACTTCGTGGACGTGCACTGGTACCCGGGTGGCAGCGCCGCCGAGTCGCTGCCCCGGACCAGCCACATCACCGACGCGGTGTACCTGCTGCGCCAGCAGATCACCCGGTACGCCGGCCCGGACCCCGGCCGCATCGGAATCAGCCTCACCGAGGTCAACGTCACCTCCGAGGGCATGACCAGCCAACCGGCCGCCCTGTTCCTGGCCGACGCCTACAGTGGCCTGCTGGCCAACGGGGTCTTCACCGTGCACTGGTGGAACGTGCACAACGGCATCGGCCGGGTGAGCACGGTGGCGGGGCAGACCGACTACGGCGACTTCGGCCTGCTCTCCAACGGCACCTGCACCCCGGACGGCTCGGTCTGCGAACCCCCGGTCAACACCCCCTTCGCGGCCTATCACGGGCTGTCCATGATGAGCCGGTTCGCCCGCAGCGGCGACCAGTTCATCCGTGCCGCCTCCGACCAGCCGCTGGTCAGCGCGCACGCGGTGCGGCGGGCCAACGGGGAGGTGGCGGTCCTGCTGATCAACAAGGACCCGGACAACGCCCACCCGGTCACCATCGACTACGCCGGGTTCGCCCCGGCGAGCGGAGCGCCGACGGTGCACACCCACACCAACGGGGCCACCGAGGTCACCACCGCCCGCAGCGGGGCGGCGACCAGCCGTACCCTGCCGCCGTACTCGCTGACCACCCTGGTGGTACGGCCGGCGACCGCGGTCACCGGCGCCCCCGGGGCCCCCGGCCAACCCACCGCTACCGGCCTCACCGACCGGGAGGTGACGATCGCCTGGCCGGCCGCCACCGCCGGGGCCGCCCCGATCGCCAAGTACGAGGTGCACCGGCAGAACGGGGCGGTCAGTGAGCAGCTCGGCGAGACCTCCGGGACCAGCCTGGCCGTCGGCAACCTCGTCCCGGGCCGCAGGTACACCGTCAACGTGCTGACCCGCGACACAGCGGGACGCGTCTCCTGGGCCTCGCCGCCGCTGACCTTCACCACCGGCAGCCCGGCGACCAGCGGATGCACCGTCCGCTTCGCCAGCACCACGGACTGGGGCAACGGGTACGTGGCAGGCGTGGACATCGTCAACGACAGCGAACACACGGTCGACGGGTGGACCCTGACCTGGACCTGGCCCACCTCCTGGCAGCGGGTCGGCAGCGGGTGGAGCGCCACCTGGGAACAGGTCGGCGACACCGTACGGGTGACCAACACCGACGACAACCGTCGGCTTCCCGCCGGGGCCTCGACCACTGTCGGCTTCGTCGGCGAGTACAGCGGGCCGAATGTCGCGCCGACGGCCTTCCGGCTCAACGGCACCCTCTGCACCATCGGCTGATCCCGGGCGGGGGGGGGGCGGGGGCTGGGCGGGGGGCCCCCGCGGGCCGGGGTGGGGGGGTGCCCACTTCCAGGAAGATCCACAACGGGAGGGGTAGGGCGTGGGAATCCTCCGGCGTATCGGACGGTGGGTGT
>NZ_JBNCLD010000009.1:0-107146 GCF_049844505.1 Micromonospora sp. DT229
CCGCTACCCGGACCCCCTGGACTGGCTACTGGCCCCCCTGACCGCCAACGCCACCCTCGTCCTCTGCGCCCAACCCGCCCCCCCCCCCCCCCCCCCCCCCCCACCCCCAGCCCGCAGGAACCGTGCCGGTCGGCTCCCCGGGACAACTCCCGTGCCCGGTTGGCGGCCCGGTGGTACGGGGTGGCCAGCAGGGCCTCCCCGTCCACCGTCAGCCGGTCGAGGGCGTCGGGCACCCCGAGTTCGGCAAGGTGATCAGCCTCGGCGGCCAGGGCCAGCGGGTCGACCACGACGTGCCGGGACAGGTGGGTCCAGACCCCGGGGTGGAAGGTGCCGGCGCCGAACTGGGCGAAGGTGTGATGCCGTCCGTCGGGCAGGACGACATTGTGTGCCGCCTGCGCGCCCCCGTTGAACCGGACGACCATCTGCACCGGCCGGGTGGCGCAGAGCCAGTCCACGACCGTGCCCTTCCCGGCGTCGCCGTAGCCGAGGTCGACCACGATGGTGTGCTCGCCATCCGACCCGGGCAGCCCGGTGATCAGCTCGGTCATAGCCGTACCACCCCGCCGCGGTTGCGGATGGCCGGCAGCCGGCTCGCCTCGGTGCGTCGGCCGGTGTCGCCGATGCGGGCCAGCGCCTTCGACACCGTGCCGGTGGCCGTCGAACCGGCCCGGTCCAGGTCACGAAGGCCGGTGTCGAGGTCGATGGCCTGCTCGCCGAGACCGACGGTGAGGGCGATGGTCTCGCAGACCGCGTCCAGGTCGTCGAGTTCCAGGGTGTTCTGCCCGAGCAGATCGCGCCAGAAGTCGAGCACCTTGCGGTTGCCGGCGTAGTGGCTGCCGGCCGGGAGCAGGTAGTACGTGTCCCAGCGGCTGGTCACCTCCTCGACGATCTGCTTCAGCGGCACGTCCTCGCGCAGGTTGCCGCCGAGCAGCCGGGTCACCTCGGCCGCCTTCACCTTCGGGTACGCCAGTTCGTCGCCGATGATGAACAGGTAGCCGCGCCGACCGCGCTTGGACCAACTGTCCGTGACGGTGTGCCGGGCCATGAAGTACAGCGCCAGTTCGTACGACTCCATCATCTGGCCGCCACCGCCGCCCTCCAGCACGATCCGGCCGAGGTCGTCGTCCATCCGGTTGTCGGACTCGAACTGGCCCACCTGCAAGGGCACCCGGTCACAGGTGGCGTCGCCGATCGCACCGAACATGATCTGGGGATCGCGGGCGTACCCCTGGCGCAGCAGCAGCCCCAGCAGTTTCGGCAGCTTGGCCTGGAGGGTGCGGGGCACGTGCCCCATCGAGCCGGTCACGTCGAAGAGCACCGCGACCGGGGTCGACTGCGGGTGCTCGTCGGAGTCGCGGCTCTCCCGCATCGCGTCGCGGGGGTCCAGCGCCGGGTGCACCTTCCGGGCACCGCTGTCGCTGTAGGCGAACGCGCTGGTGCCGGTGGCCCGGCGGTACCGGTCGGCGGCGTCGTACACGTCGGTGGACCACATTCCGCTGCCCATGGCAGCCTCCTTACGGGTTGAGGGTGAAGGGTCGGAAGGTGCGGGGGCCGTAGAGGCGTTCCAGCACCTCGTCGAGTTCGCCGAGCAGTCGCCAGGCGTCGTCCGGGCGAGCGGCCAGGTGGGGCTGACGGCAGCCCTTGATGAAGGCCCGCAGCTCCGCTGGGGCGTGTCCGTCCATCAGCCAGGCCATGCAGTGGGCGGCCATGGCGATGTCGGTGCCGGGTCCGGCGGGCTGGCCACCGGTGACCTCGGGCGGGTACCAGTCCTGGTAGTCGGGCACCATCGCCGGCACGACCCCGCCGGGCTCGGTGGAGAAGCACCAGTCGACCAGGACGACACCGTGCGCCTCCGGCTCGATCAGCACGTGCGGCGGAAGTACCGCGCCGTGCACCACCCCGGCCCGGTGGGCCAGGCCCAGCGCCACCAGCAGCCGTCGCCACATCCAGGCCACGTCGCGGGCGTCCAACCCGTCCGGGTACGCCTGGCGCACCTCGACCAGGCTGTGCAGGCCGGGTGCGGTGGCCAGGACGTTGATCCGCCGCTCGGCCCCGGTGGCGGTGTCCTGGTGGGCGAAGCTGTCGACCAGCCGGGGCACGTACGGCAGCCAGCGCGGGTCGCCGCGCTCGGCGAGCTGACGCAGTGCGCGTTCCTCGCGGAGCATCAGGTCGTTGTCGTGCGGGGCCCGGGGGAGCTTGAGCAGCCGGTCCTCCCCGACGTCGTACAGGTCGGCCAGGTCGCCGGAGTGCACCGGTTGGCCGCAGCGGTAGCCGCGCAGCTCGGTCACCTGGCGGTTGCGCCAACGGGTGGTGACCTCGACGAAGGCCGCGGTGGCCTCGGCCCGTACCGCGGGCCCGGTCGAGCCGAGCCGGTCGGGGTGCAGGGCGGCGACCAGTTCCCGGTAGCGGCTCTGCGGCGCGTCCAGGCCGAACAGTTCGTCATCGTCGCGGGCCCCGCCGACCAGGCGGATCGCCTCGTCGGTCCTCATCGCACCGCGTCCTCTCGGGTCGGCCGCAGCAGGGCCGGGTGCAGCAGTTGGGCGTCACCGGCCCGGTAGAGCCGGGCCCGTGGGCCGCCTCGGCTGCCGCCGCGCTCGGTGCTCGTGCCGGTGCTCTCCACGAACCCGGGCACCGAGAGCACCTTGCGGTGGAAGTTGCCGGCGTGCAGGGGTTGCCCCCAGACCGTCTCGTAGACCGACCGCAGCTCACCGATGGTGAACTCGGGCGCCAGGAAGCGGGTGGCCAGCGGGGTGTATTCCAGCTTCGACCGGGCCCGCTCCAACCCGTCGGCGACGATCTGGCGGTGGTCGAAGGCGAGGTCCCGGTTCGGCAGCTCGGCGACCGGTAGCCAGAGGGCCTCCTCGGCGTCCGTGCCGGGGGTCGCGTCGGGCAGGTCCGGGGCGAAGGCGAGGTGCGCCACCGAGAAGACCCGCATCCTGGGGTCCCGCTCGGGGGCGCCGTAGCTGGCCAACTGCTCCAGGTGGACCCGGCGCAACCGGTCACCGCCCAGGCCGGTCTCCTCGGCCAACTCCCGCTGGGCGGCGGCGGCCAGGTCCTCGTCGGGTCGGACGAAGCCGCCGGGCAGCGCCCAGTGGCCCGCGTAGGGCTGCTCGGCGCGGCGGATCAGCAGCAGGTGCAGCGCGTTGTCCCGGATGGTGAGGGCGACCACGTCGACGGTGACCGCGGTGGCGGGGTAGGCCGTCGGGTCGTACGCGGCGAGGAAGTCCTGCTCGTTCATCGACAATCACTCTCACTTTGAGAACATCTCTATGTGAGAACAACTTAGCGCGAAAACGAGGGCCGGGCAAGTGCCCGGCCCTGGTTCAGCGGATGGAGCCCACCAACTGCGGGCGTCCCCGCTGGTCGTGCAGGGAGAAGTCCCAGTCGTCGCCGGAGCGCTCGGCGTGGAAGGCGACAGTGCTGGGCAACGGCACCGGAAGTTTGAACGCCACCTGCACCGTGTACCCCTGCGGCAGCCGGTTCTCCAAGGCGGCCAGGCACCGGGCCTTGCTCCACATGCCATGTGCGATCGGCCGGGGGAAACCGAACAGCCGGGCACCCAGCCGGGAGGTGTGGATCGGGTTGTGGTCCCCGGAGACGCGGGCGTACTCCGTACCGATGCGGGGTTCGACCCGCCAACGGGCGGAAGTGGCTGGCGGTGCGGGCCGTTCCGGCCGGTCGCGCCGCTCACCGTCGCCCGGAGTGCGCTGCCTCCCCAGGTACGTCGAGACGCCGCGCCACACCTCCTCCCCGTCGACCGACCCGACGAGTACGACATCCACCTGCCGCCCACGATCGTGCGGCCGCAGGTTCTCCGCCCATGCGGTGAAGTCCAGCCGATCCGCCACGGTGACCGGCCGATGCACCGTGATCCGGTTGCCGACGTGCACCACCCCGGTCAGCGGGATCGGGAACTCCGAGGCGGTGATCAGGCGCAGGGCCAGGGGGAAGCCCATGACGTGCGGGAAGGTCGCCGGCAGGGTGTCGGCTAACCGGAACCCGCACACCCGGTCGTAATCGGCCAGGCGCTGCGGATCCACCGCCACACCCCTGACCGCCAGTTCGACCGCCGGCAGGTCCGCACCCCGCCGACCGCCCAGCCCCGGCACCGCCCCCAGCAGCGCCCGGCGGTACAACGGCCCCGGCGCGGGCAGTTGGGACAGTTCAACCCGCTCCCGACCCGCAGGCCCCACGACCGAGGCGGCGGCACTGGTCAGATCCTGGGTGACCCCGGCATCGTGGCCCTCCCCGACGCGCGCGGCGGCGCTGGTCAGGTCCTGGGTGGCCGCCGGATCGCGGCCCTCACCGGCGAGCGCGGCGGCCAGGACCTCCCGGTTCAGGATCTCCGTGGGCCCGTCGATCAACTCCCCGACGGAAAGGTCGTCGGGCTCCTCGTGCGGACTGCGTCGGACCATCACGCCCCCAGCAGGCTCTGGCCGCAGACCCGGACCACGTTGCCGCTGATCGCGCCGGAGGACGGCCAGGCCAGCCAACCGATCGTCTCGGCCACGTCCACCGGCAGCCCGCCCTGGGCCAGACTGTTCATCCGCCGACCGGCCTCCCGCACCACCAGCGGGATCCGGGCGGTCAGCCGGGTCTCGATGAACCCGGGAGCCACCGCGTTCACGCTGATCCCTCGCTCCCGCAGCACCGGGGCCAGCGAGTCGACCAGCCCGATCACCCCGGCCTTGCTGGTGGCGTAGTTGGTCTGCCCCCGGTTGCCGGCGATCCCGGCGATCGAGGAGACCCCGACGATCCGCCCACCGGCCGGAATCAGCTTCCGCTCCAACAGCAGGTCGTTGATCCGCTCCTGACTGGACAGGTTGACATCGATGACCTGGTTCCAGCGGTCGGCGTCCATCCGGCCCAGGGTCTTGTCCCGGGTGATGCCGGCGTTGTGCACCACCACATCCACCCGCCCGTGCCGACCGGCCAGATACTCCGCCAGCCGGGTCGGGGCGTCCGCAGCGGTCAGGTCGAGCTGCACCGCGCTGCCGCCGATCTCGTTGGCCACCGAGGCCAACTCGTCCCCGGCCGCGGGGATGTCCAGGGCCAGCACGGTCGCCCCGTCGCGGGCCAGCACCCGGGCCAGGGCCGCACCGATTCCCCGGGCCGCGCCGGTGACCAGCACCACCTGCCCGTCGAGTGGACGGTCCCAGTCCGCTGGCGCGGTCGCCTGACCGGCACCGACCCGGATCACCTGACCCGAGACGTACGCCGACCGGCCGGAGAGCAGGAACCGCAGGGTCGCCTCCAGACTGGTCCAGGTGCCCTCGTCGGCCTCCCGGGTCACATGGACCAGTTGGGCGGTGATGCCCCGGCCGAACTCCTTGCCGATGCTGCGGGTCAGCCCCTCCAGGGCCCGCTGGGCGGTCGCCTCGCGGGGGGTGGCGCACTCGGACGGTGGGGTACCCAACACGATCACCCGGCCGCTGGGCTGCACCGCCCGGGCCTGCGGGTGGAAGAAGTCGTAGAGCTGGCTCAGCCCGGTCGAGTCGGTGATGCCGGTGGCGTCGTAGACCAGGGCGGCGTTGTCCGGCGTACGGCCGGTCGTCGGGTCGGGCACGGCGTCGGCCGGATCGCGCAGGGTCAGCCCGGCGGCGGCCAGGATCTTGCCGACCGGCTCCGCCAGGCGGCCACCCGAGGCGCTGCCGAGCAGCACCGGCCCGGGGAGAATCGGCTCACCGGGGGCGTACCGGCGCAGCCGCGGCGGATCGGGCAGGCCGAGGCGCTTGACCAGCGCCCTACCGGCGCCCGACTGGACGAAGCTCGCGTACCTGTCGCTCATAGGCGTAGCCTACTGGTGAGTAAGGTGCGGGCAACACTTTCGAGGAGGCGGATAGTGCAGAACGTTCGACGGGTCGCGGTCATCGGCGGCAACCGCATCCCCTTTGCCCGCTCCAACTCCCGCTACGCCAGCGCCAGCAACTCCGACATGCTCGGCGCCGCCCTGGACGGCCTGATCGCCCGATTCGGCCTGGCCGGGCAGCAGGTCGGTGAGGTGGTCGCGGGTGCGGTGCTGAAGCACTCCAAGGACTTCAACCTCACCCGTGAGGTGGTGCTCGGCTCCAAACTCGACCCGCGCACCCCGGCGTACGACATCCAGCAGGCCTGCGGCACCGGCCTGGAAGCCGCCATCCTGATCGCCAACAAGATCGCCCTTGGGCAGATCGAGGTGGGCATCGCCGGTGGCGTCGACACCACCTCCGACGCCCCCCTCGCGATCAACGAGGACCTGCGTCGCACCCTGCTCAAGCTGAACTCCGCCCGGACCATGGGCGAGCGCCTGAAGATCGCCGCGAAGCTGCGTCCGGGCCAAGCCTTCAAGCCGGAGATCCCCCGCAACGCCGAGCCGCGTACCGGCCTGTCCATGGGGGAGCACACCGCACAGACGGCGCTGCGCTGGAACATCGACCGGCAGGCCCAGGACGAGCTCGCCCTGCGTTCCCACCAGCGGCTGGCCGCCGCGTACGACCGGGGTTTCTTCGACGACCTGATGACCCCCTACCTGGGGCTGACCCGCGACCAGAACCTCCGCCCCGACACCACCCGGGAGAAGCTCGGCACCCTCAAGCCGGCCTTCGGTGCCAAGGGCCCGGACGCCGAGCGGGCCACCATGACCGCCGGTAACTCCTCCCCCCTGACCGACGGCGCCTCCACCGTGCTGCTGGCCAGCGAACAGTGGGCCGCCGAGCACAACCTGCCCGTGCTGGCCTGGTTCTCCTGGTCGGAGACGGCCGCGGTCGACTTCGTACACGGTGACGAGGGACTGCTGATGGCACCCGCGTACGCGGTACCCCGGCTGCTCGCCCGAGCCGGGCTGACCTTGCAGGACTTCGACTACTACGAGATCCACGAGGCGTTCGCCGCCCAGGTGCTGGCCACCCTGGCCGCCTGGGAGTCGAAGGAGTTCTGCGCCGAGCGGCTGGGCCTGGACGCCCCGCTGGGCGCGATCGACACCGACAAACTCAACGTCAACGGCTCCTCGCTGGCCGTCGGGCACCCCTTCGCCGCCACCGGCGGACGGATCGTCGCCACCCTGGCCAAACTCCTAGCCGAGAAGGGCAGCGGTCGCGGACTCATCTCGATCTGCGCCGCCGGCGGCCAGGGCGTCACCGCCATCCTGGAACGCTGATCGCCGGGTCAGCTCAACTCGCCGCCGACCCGGTCGGACCGTCGTCGCCCGGGTCGGGCAGCCAGCCCAGGAACCGCCCGTAGAGGTGCGCGGGCGGCACCTGGTGCAGGTCCGACACCGCATCGACCAACTGGGTGGCGAGGTAGACCGCGAGGGCTACCCGCTCGCCCGCGTACCGATCCAACAGCCGACGCCGCCGTTCAGGGCACGGCCACGGCCGTCCGCAGCCGGTGCAGTCCCAACCGGGTCGGGCCGGCACATGCGCGACCCAGGCGGGGGCGACACTGAGGCGTACGGCGTCGAACCGGGCCAGCACCCGACGCTGCCGTGGGCCGCGTGGGTCGCCGAGATCGACACCGCGTAGGCGGACCCAGATCCCGTCGCTGTGCCGCTCCCGGCGACCGATCTCCACGATCCGCAAGGTGAGGGTGCCCAGGCCGTAGCAGTAATGCTGTTCGGGCACTTCCACCACCACGCCGACCCGCAAGGGTGGCCCGCCAGTCAGTCCCATCTTTCCCACTCCCGTCAGGCGAGGGGCGGGCGCACGGCATCGCCACCGGACCGCAGGGGGAATTGCGGCCATAGGCGGGGGCTGCCGGGCGGCGGGCGTGCGCCCACCCCGTCACGGACCGGTGCGGGCAGGCTCAACCCGACACCGGAGTACGACCGGGAGCGGCCACCATGGACACGCCACGCCCATCACCGGGTACGCGCCGAGCGCGTTCGGTGGTAGACAGAAGGGGAGTCGATCCCCGAGTGCGTCCAGCGTGACTGCTCCCTTCGACTCGTCTCGGACCGGGAGTGGGAGAGGCCGCCAAACCGCCCCACCCCGGTCCACTCTTTCGTTGGCGACGGTGACGCCGCCATCACGGTACGTACAAGCAGCATGCATGCAGAGCGACGTCTGTGCAAGCTTGCATTTTCCGCGTTTCTCGCTGAGTCTTAGGTGGGAGCCGAGGAGGCGACATGGTGAAGGCGGCGACGCTACGCGCTCAGTGGCTCGGCCAGCAGCTCCGGGAGATGCGCGAGTCAGCCGGGCTGACCCTAAAAGACGTGGGCGACTACATCAATCGCAACGCCTCGACCGTCAGTCGCCTTGAGTCCGGTGTCGTGGCGGCCCGGGTGCCCGAAGTGCTCGCCTACCTCGACATCTGCGGTGTGGACGATGGTCGGCGTCGCGCCGACCTGACCACCATGGCGAAGGACGTCTGGCAGAAGGGCTGGTGGGACGGCTTTGCGGCCGACGTTGTCGGCTCGCTGATCGACTGGATCTGGTTGGAGAGTCGGGCGACGGAGATCTACTCCTTCGACGTCGCCGTGCTCCCCGGCCTGCTGCAAACCAAGGCGTATGCCGAGGCGATCATCCGCGCGGTAGACATCGACGCCACCGAGGAGCAGATCAACCGCTATGTCGAGATCCGGCTCGCCCGTCAGCGCCGACTCGACGGTGATGAGCCGGTGAAGCTCTCCGTCGTCATCGACGAGGGCGCTCTTCGTAGAACCGTGGGTGGGGCCACCGTGATGCGGGCGCAGCTTGAGCATCTGTCCGTGATGGCCGCGCGGGACCACGTCGAGCTGCTGGTGTTGCCGTCCGCCGCAGGCGAGCATCCGAGCCCTGAGGGAAGCTTCAACCTCTTCCAGATGCGTCCGCCGTATCCGCTTGCCGGGTGCATCTGGACGCCTGCCGGCAACATCGTGATCGAAGGTGGCATGGCGGAGTCCTTGCTCCGGACCTACGATCGGCTGCGCGGGCTGGCTCTCCCCGCGCAGACAGGGCTCGCACTCGTGTCTGACCTGATCGATCAGTTGGAGTAGACGGCGATGAGGCACAAGGCGGCATCCGCGCTACTCCTGCCGCCGGTGGCCTGGCATGTGAGCACGAGGAGCCCGAGCGGCGGCGGCAACTGTGTCGAGGCCGGACCGATCCTCGATGGCAGTGGCCGGGTGGCTGTCCGCGACACCAAGGACCGCACTGGTCCGGTACTCGTCTGTGCGTACGACAGCTGGAACAGCTTTCTTTCTGCGGTCCGCAACGGTCATTTTGCATAGCGCGCCACGAGAGTTGCCGATGCCCGACTTTGACCTGGTCGGAAGCTATTGTTAGTCGTCTCTACCGTGGACCACAGCCTGTGCCCCGGAGCCACCGGCGGTGCGCTACCAAGGAGTGGTCATGACTGGTCAAGCCCTGCTCCGCACCTCCATCGTCGCCCTGACTGCCGCGCTTGTGGCCAGCGGCTGCACGTCTGCTGACAGCAGCTCCGAGTCCGCCTCCAACGCTGCCCCCAGCGCGCCCGCAACTGCTGAACCGACCGCACTCTCCGACCCCACCTCCGCTGCCGATCCGACCCCCGCCTCCGCGCCCACCGCAGCCGATGCGACCAAGGGTGGTTCGACCGGCGGCGGCTCCACCGGCAACAACTCGACCGGCGGCGGCTCGACCGGCGGGGGACAGTCCGGGACCAAGTCGGGTAACGGGCCCACCATCACCTACTTCCGGGTCGCCCAGAAGCCCTCCTGCCCGGCCGGGACGAACGTCAACCCGATCCCCGGCACGCCGGTCGTCCTGGAGTGGAAGGTCAGCAACGTCGACTCCGTCGCCCTCTCCATCGACGGCCAGGGCGTGTACGCCGACAACTACCCGCCCACCGGCAGCGAAACCCTGACCTTCCCCTGCGAGGGAGCCGGGAGCGACGTGCAACGGCACACCTACCAGCTGACCGTACGCAACTCTCACGGCAAGCAGACGAAGACCCTGGCGGTGACCGCGACCGTGAATGAGGTGCCGGAGGTGTGATCCGGCCGCACGGTGACGTGATCCGTTTGCGCTAGCAGCTCGACAGGAAGTGCGATGCAGGTACGCGAGGCTCAACGCCACCCCGGATCCCGCCGCCAGTCGGTCTACGACGACGTTTCATCTTTGAAAGCGGTAGGGGCTGGTGCAGAAAGCGAAGAGGGCCACCGGTTCGGGTGGCCCTCTTCGAGGTCTTAACCCCAGCGGTTTGGCCTGCCGACACGCGACTACCAGGGACCGCTCTGAAGGCACCGGGCCCGCCTCCACCGGGAACCGTCACTGCTGGTGAGGGGCGGTCGAGGGCTGGCTGGTGGGTGCCGGAGAATGGGCGGGTGACGACGATCCCGAACGTGCTCGCCAACCGGTACGCCTCGCCCGAACTGGTCGCCCTCTGGTCCCCGGAGGAGAAGATCCGCCTGGAGCGGCAACTCTGGCTCGCCGTGCTCCGCGCCCAGCGGGACCTCGGCGTGTCGGTACCCGACGGGGTGGTCGAGGCGTACGAGCGGGTGTTGGACGACGTCGACCTGGACTCGATCGCGGCGCGGGAGCGGGTGACCCGCCACGACGTCAAGGCGCGCATCGAGGAGTTCAGTGCGCTGGCCGGGCACGAGCATGTGCACAAGGGCATGACCTCTCGGGATCTCACCGAGAACGTCGAGCAGCTTCAGGTACGCCGGTCGCTGGAGCTGATCCGGGACCGGGTGGTGGCGACCCTGGCCCGGCTGGCCGGGCACGCCCACGAGTACTCCGAGGTGGTGATGGCCGGGCGGTCGCACAACGTCGCGGCGCAGGCCACCACGCTGGGCAAGCGCTTCGCGTCGGCCGCCGAGGAGCTGATCATCGCGTACGAGCGGCTGACCGACCTGATCGACCGCTACCCGCTGCGCGGGATCAAGGGGCCGGTGGGCACCGCCGCCGACCAGCTGGACCTCTTCGACGGCGATGCCGAGAAGGTGGCCGAGTTGGAGCGGCGGGTCGCCGAACACCTCGGCTTCAACCGGGTGTTGGACAGCGTGGGGCAGGTCTACCCGCGTTCGCTCGACTTCGACGTGCTCTCCGCGCTGGCGCAGACCGCTGCCGCACCTTCGTCGCTGGCCACCACGATCCGGCTGATGGTCGGGCAGGAGTTGGCGACCGAGGGCTTCAAGCCCGGCCAGGTCGGCTCCAGCGCGATGCCGCACAAGATGAACACCCGCTCCTCGGAACGGGTCAACGGCTTCGCGGTCATCATCCGGGGGTACCTGTCGATGGTCGGTGAGCTGGCCGGCGACCAGTGGAACGAGGGCGACGTCTCCTGCTCGGTGGTGCGTCGGGTGGCCCTGCCGGACGCCTTCTTCGCCGCCGACGGGCTGTTCCAGACCTTCCTCACCGTGCTGGACGAGTTCGGGGCCTACCCGGCGGTGATCAACCGGGAGTTGGAGCGATTCCTGCCCTTCCTGGCCACCACGAAGATCCTGGTGGCGGCCGTCCGCCGAGGCGTCGGCCGGGAAACCGCCCACGAGGCCATCAAGGAGCACGCCGTCGCCGTGGCCCTGGCCATGCGCGAGAAGGGCAGCCCCGACAACGACCTCTTCGACCGCCTGGCCGCCGACTCCCGCCTGGGCCTGTCCCGCCCCGAGATCGACGCCCTGGTAGCCGACCGCGCCGCCTTCGTAGGCGCCGCCCCCGCCCAGATCCAGGCGGTGACCACCCGCATCTCCAAGATCGTCCAGTCCCACCCCCAAGCCGCCACCTACACCCCACCCCCCATCCTCTAACCCCCTCCACCCCCACGCCCTGCCCCGCACGCCCCCATCCCCGCCCGTCGATCTTGCACTTTCTGTCGGGACATAAGCTGATGAAAGCCTCATATCGGCGACCAAAAGTGCAAGATCGGCGCGAGCAGCGTTGTGTGGGTCAGCCGTCGCGGGTGGGGGTTTCGGGGGCGGTGCGGAGGTTGGGGGCGCTGGCGGGTTCGGCGATGCCGCCGGGAGTGTCGGCGAAGGCAGGGTCGTTCGCGGTTTCGGCGGCGATCAGTGGCTGGTCGGGGGGCATGACGTCGGGGACCTTGGGGGCCACGATGACGGCGGTGCCGTAGGCGCAGATCTCCATCCACATCTCGCCGCAGTCGCGGCTGTCGAACCGCATCCCCACCACGGCGTTCGCGCCGAGCCGGCGGGCCTCCTCGCCGAGTCGGGCCACCGAGTCGGTACGCCACCGGGTCAGGTTGTCCGGCGCCATCGGGTCGTACGCGCCGCCACGGAGGTTCTTCACCCCCTCGCGGTACGGGTTGCGGGTCCTGGCCATGGAGGAGACCACCTCGCCGAGGATCTGGCGGATCTCGTAGCCGGGAAGTTGATCCGTCGTCACGACCAGCACGTTTTGATGCTGGCAGGCGCCGTCACCGAGTAACGCGAGCCTTGTTCACCTGCTCGGATGCTGCAAAACGACGCGGCGCGGACGGCGGGCGCGTAGCCCACCTTCCGCGCCGCATCGGACGCTTTTCGTCAGACACCGGCCACGGAGGTGATCCAGGCCCGGTTGTACGCGACACTGCCGTAGTTCTGGATGCTCTGGCCGTCGGCGGTGGAGGCGACCCCCACCTGGGCGCCGTTGTAGAACTGCGGGCCGCCGGAGTCGCCCCGCCAGGCGTTGCCGTTGACCCGGGTGCTCCGGATCGCCTGCCCGCCGTACGCGTCGGTGACGCTGTTGCTGGTCACCCGGACGGACGCGGTCTTGAGCTGGGTGGAGGCCGAGCAGCCGCTGTAGCAGGTCATGCCCCAGCCGAAGATGGTGTTTGTGGAGTTGAGCGGCGGGTTGCTGCTGGCCAGCGTGACGTAGCTGGTGCTCACCGAGCTGGACAGGCGCATCAGGGCCAGGTCGTAGCGGCTGTAGGTGGCGCTGACCGTGCGGGTGACCCCGCCGGAGGTGCGGTTGACGCTGCCCACCCGGACGGACATGGTGCCGCCGAGGCAGTGCCGGGCGGTGAGTACCCACTGCGGGGCGATGATCGTGCCGGAGCAGGTGAACGAGCCGTTGCTGAGCACCGCTGCGGCCCACGGCGCGGAGGAGACGGTCCCGCCGCCGATGATGTACGGGCCGACGGGGGCGGCGACGGCGCCGGAGCTGGCGCCGAGCACGCCAGCCAGGGCTGTGGCGAGGACCGCGAGCAGGGATCGGATGCGCATCGGTAGGGCTCCTTCGGGGGTCGCGGGACCCGGGTTACCGGGTCGACCTGCGGCGACGGGTAGGGGGTGGCCCGTCGCCGCTACGTCGATAAATCGACGTCTGACGATGTACCGTAGAGCCGGGTGAGGTGTTTCACAAGAGGTACATAGAAACAGAGTGATGTAACAGTCGGATTTCCCGAAGGCGGCCCGCCCGGCCACCCGCCGCCCGGCTTCCGACCGGCTCTGCCGAACCGTCCCGGATGACCCGTTACGCAACGCGCCGGGAGATCCGACAACAAAGCCGTATCGGGACAGCAACGAACCCGTATCGATCCTGAAAGGGCCGAGCGGGCGGCCACCGGCAGTGTCCGACGCCCCTCCCACCGGTGCGTCCGGTGCGACTCCTGCCAGGTAGGCTGGCTGCGCTCGCCCGTTGTGGGTCGGCACCCAACTGCGTACACAGTCAGGAGTGCCCAGTGCCTCGCGTCGTCGTCGACGTCATGCTCAAGCCCGAGATCCTCGATCCGCAGGGCCAGGCCGTCGCAAACGCGCTGCCCCGGCTCGGCGTCGAAGATGTCGCCTCGGTACGGATCGGCAGGCGAATCGAGATCGACTTCACCGGTGAACCGGATCTGGACCGGGCCCGGGAGATCGCCGACAAGCTGCTCGCCAACCCGGTCATCGAGGACTTCACCGTCCGCCTGGTCGAGGCCGCCGAGCCTGCGGAAGCCCGGTCGTGACCGCGCGGGTCGGTGTGGTGACCTTCCCCGGCTCGCTCGACGACGGGGACGCCGCCAGGGCGGTCCGGATCGCCGGCGCCCAACCGGTACGTCTCTGGCACGGAGATCCGGAGTTGCACGGGGTGGACGCGGTCGTCCTGCCCGGGGGCTTCTCCTACGGTGACTACCTGCGCTGCGGGGCCATCGCCCGGTTCGCCCCGGTGATGGAGACCATCATCGACGCCGCCGCCGGCGGCCTGCCGGTGCTCGGCATCTGCAACGGCTTCCAGATCCTCTGCGAGGCCCACCTGCTGCCCGGCGCGCTGACCCGCAACCAGCACCTGCACTTCCGCAACCGCGACCAGATCCTGCGCATCGAGTCGGCGGGCACCGCCTGGACGAACACCTTCCAGCCCGGCCAGGAGGTGCTGATCCCGGTCAAGAACGGCGAGGGTTGCTACGTCGCCGACACCGCGACCCTGGACGCCCTCGAAGCCGAGGGTCGGGTGGTCGCCCGGTACGTCGGGGTCAACCCGAACGGTTCGCAGCGGGACATCGCGGCCATCACCAATTCGGCCGGCAACGTGGTCGGCATCATGCCGCATCCCGAGCACGCGGTGGAGGCCCTCACCGGCCCTTCCCTCGACGGCCTCGGCTTCTTCACCTCGGTGCTCAAGCACCTGGTGGGGGCGCCGGCGTGACCGTCCGCGTCGGGATCATCGGTCGGCTCATCCGCCCCTACGGCGGCGAGCGCAACGAGGAGAGGTCATGACTACGCATCCGGACCCGGTACGGGAGACCCCGGAGGCAGTCCCGGCCACGCCGGCACAGCCGGTCCAGCCATATCCGGCCGTCGCGCCGGCCCGGCACGCCTCCGGGCAGGCCGAGTGGGCGGATCGGGTGGACACCGTGCCGCGCGCCGAGGGCACCCCGGAGGAACTCCAGCCGTACGCCGAACTGGGGCTCCGGGACGACGAGTACGACCGCATCCGGCACATCCTGGGCCGCCGGCCCACCCAGTCCGAGCTGGCGATGTACTCGATCATGTGGAGCGAGCACTGCTCCTACAAGTCCAGCAAGGTGCACCTGCGCCAGTTCGGCGAGAAGGCCCCGCCGAGTGACCGGCTGCTCGCCGGCATCGGGGAGAACGCCGGTGTGGTGCAGGTCTCCGACGAGCTGGCGGTGACCTTCAAGGTCGAGTCGCACAACCACCCGAGCTTCGTCGAGCCGTACCAGGGTGCGGCCACCGGGGTCGGCGGCATCGTCCGGGACATCCTCGCCATGGGCGCCCGTCCGGTCGCCGTGATGGACCCGCTGCGCTTCGGCGCGGCCGACCATCCCGACACCGCCCGGGTGCTGCCCGGGGTGGTGGCCGGCGTCGGCGGGTACGGCAACTGCCTGGGCCTGCCCAACATCGGCGGCGAGGTGGTCTTCGACCCCTGCTACCAGGGAAACCCCCTGGTCAACGCGCTCTGCCTCGGCGTACTGCCGGTGAGTCGGTTGCAGAACAAGGCCGCCGTCGGCCCCGGCAATGTCGTGGTGCTGATGGGCGCCAAGACCGGGCGCGACGGCATCGGCGGCGTGTCGGTGCTGGCCAGCGCGACCTTCACCGAGGGCAGCGAGCAGCGTCGCCCCTCCGTGCAGGTCGGTGACCCGTTCATCGAGAAGCTGCTGATCGAGGCCTGCCTGGAGCTGTACGACGCCGAACTGGTCGCCGGCATCCAGGACCTCGGCGGAGCCGGGCTGACCTGCGCCCTCACCGAGACCGCCGCAGCGGCCGGCACCGGCATGCGGGTCTGGTTGGAGCGGGTGCCGCTGCGTGAGCCCTCGATGGACCCGCACGAGATCCTGGCCAGCGAGTCCCAGGAGCGGATGCTGCTGGTCGTCGAGCCGGCCAAGCTCGAGACCGTCCTCAAGACCTGCGAGAAGTGGGGGGTGCTGGCCACCGCCATCGGTGAGGTCACCCCGCCCGAGCCGAACGGCCAGCCGGGTCGACTGCTGATCACCTGGCGGGACCACCTGGTGGTCGACGTACCGCCGGGCTCGCTGGTGGACGACGGTCCGGTCTACGCCCGCCCGATGCGGGAGCCGGCCGACCTGATCCTGCTCCAGGCCGACCGGGCCGAGACCCTGCCCCGGCCGGCCGACCCGGAGGCGCTGCGCGAGACCGTGCTGCGCATGATCGCCTCGCCGAACCTGTGCGACAAGACCTGGGTCACCGAGCAGTACGACCGCTACGTGCTGGGCAACACCGTGCTCGCCCAGCCGGAGGACTCCGGCGTGATCCGGATCGACGAGCGGACCGGCCTGGGAGTGGCCCTGTCGGTAGACGGCAACGGCCGGTACGCCCGACTCGACCCGTACCACGGCGCCAAGCTGGCCCTGGCCGAGGCGTACCGCAACGTGGTGGTCACCGGGGCCACCCCGATCGCGGTCACCGACTGCCTGAACTTCGGTTCCCCGGAGGACCCGGGCGTGATGTGGCAGTTCGCCGAGGCGGTACGCGGCCTCGCCGACGGCTGCGCGGAGCTGGGCATCCCCGTCACCGGCGGAAACGTCAGCTTCTACAACCAGACCGGGGCGGCGGCCATCCACCCGACCCCGGTCGTCGGGGTGCTCGGCGTCCTGGAGAACGTCGCCGAGCGGGTGGCGATGGGCTTCGTCCCGCGGCCCAGCGGCGACCACGACCAGCTCTTCCTGCTCGGCGAGACCCATGTGGAGCTCTCCGGCTCGGAATGGGCCTGGGTGACCCACCAGCACCTCGGTGGCGTACCCCCGCATGTCGATCTGGCCCGGGAGAAGCAGCTCGGCGAGCTGCTGGCCGCCGCCGCCCGGGTGGGTCACCTCAGCTCGGCGCACGACCTCTCCGACGGGGGTCTCGCGCAGAGCCTGGTGGAGTCCTGCCTGCGGCACGGCGTCGGTGCCCGGATCGCGGTGCCGGAGCGTTTCGAGGGCAACTCGATGCCCTTCGTCTTCCTGTTCAGCGAGTCCGCCGGTCGGGTGCTGGTCTCGGTGCCTCGGGGCCACGAGAAGGCGTTCACCGCCCTCTGCACCGAGTACGGCGTGCCGGGGGAACCGATCGGGGTCACCGACCCCTCGGGCAGTGCGCTTGAGGTGCACGGCCAGTTCAGGATCGGCCTGGACGAGCTGCGCGAGGCGCACACCGCCACCTTGCCGGCCCTGTTCGGCGGGGTCTCCCCGGTCGAGCTGCCGGCCTCCGACGGCGTGGTCGAGGCCGCGCCGGTGAGCGAGGCCGTGGCGACCGCCGAGGGCGATCAGGCCGGCGCGGCGCCGTCGGAGGAGGACTCCGAGCCGTCCGCACCGGTGGCGGCGGGCGTCGAACCCTCCGTCGAGGAGGTCGAGCGGGCGGCACCGCCGGTCCGCCAACAGACCGGTGACGGTGACCCCACCACCGAGGCGCCGGGAACGCAGCCGACTGCCGACGAACGCTGAGGTGTCGACCGGGCCCGACCTGACCCAATCCGGTGCCGGGGCCCGGTTCGACTGGGGCCTGGCCGGGGCGGCCGAACTCGGCCGGGTCTGTGCCGCGCTGGTGGTGGTGGACGTGTTGTCGTTCACCACCACGGTCGAGGTGGCGGTCGGGCGGGGAATGCGGGTGCACCCCTTCCCCTGGGGCGAACAGGCTGCCGCCTACGCGCATCGGGTCGGCGCGGTGTCCGCAGTCGGTCGTCGACAGGTCACCGCAGAGCATCCCTGGTCGCTGTCGCCGACCGCGATGAGCCGAGCACCGGTGGTGTCCGACCTGGTGCTGCCCTCTCCGAACGGTTCGGCGATCAGCGCGGCCGCCAGCGCCACCGGCCTACCGGTGGTCGCGGCCAACCTGCGTGTCGGGCACTGGCTGCTGAGCCAGGGGTACGGCTCGACCACCGCACCTATCGGTGTGATCGCGGCCGGGGAACGCTGGCCGGACGGCTCGCTGCGCCCAGCGGTGGAGGATCAACTCGGTGCGGCGAGGGTGCTCGATGCGCTGTCCGGGGTGGCCGGCGGTCTCTCCGTCGAAGCCGCCGTGGCACTGGCCGCGCTGGCCAGCATCCCGGACGTGCCGGCGGCGGTCCGGGGCTGTGTCTCGGGCCGTGAACTGACCGAGGGCGGCTTTGCCGAGGATGTCGAAATCGCCGTACGCCTGGACACCTCGGCCGTGGTCCCGTTGCTGCGGCAGGGCGTCTTCACCCGGGCCTAGCGAGGGCGTCTTCACCCTCGGGCCAGTGACACCAGGCCGGACGCGCCGGGGACGACGGCGGGTGGCGGCGGCAGATGATGCCCGCCGTCACCGCGCCGTCGTCCTCCGCGGGCGTCGCTTCAGTCGTCCAGCCAGTCGAGTCGACGTCCGCCGCGCTCTCCCGGGCCGGCTTCCGGACGGGCACGGCCGGCCTGTGCCGGATCGGCGCCGTAGCCGCCGCCCTGCTCGTAGCCGCCGTCGTAGCTCTCGCGCTGGCGTGGCGGCTGCTCCGGGCCGTACCCGCCGCTCTGCTCGTAGCCGCTGCCGTAGCCGCCGCGCTGCTGCGGGGTCTCCTGGCCGTAGCCGCCGCCCTGGCCGTAGCCGCCGTAGCGGCCGGCATCGTCGTACCCGCTGGCCTGGCCGTAGCCCTCCGCCGGTTGTCCGTACCCAGCGGGCTGCGCAGGGTAGCCTCCGGTCGGCTCGACCTGGCCGTACCCGCCGGCGGGCTCACCCCGGCCGTAGCCGGTCGGCTCGCTCTGCCCGTAGCTGGTCGGTTCACCCTGGCCGTAGCTGGTGGGCTCGCTCTGGCCGTAGCTGGTGGGGGTGGTGCTGGGGGTGTATCCGCCCGCTGTCCCAGCCTGGCCGTACCCGCCGGTCGGCTCACTCTGGCCGTAACCGCCGGTGGCTGCGCTGCCGTAACCGCCGGTCGGCTCGCCCCGGCTGTAGTCCGGCTCCGCCGAACCGTAACCGCCGGTCGACCCGGCCTGGCCGTACCCGGGCTGGTCGGCCTGGCCGTACCCGCTCGTGGGCTCGGTCCGGCCGTATCCGGCGGTCGGTTCGGTCTGGCCGTAGCCCCCGGCCTCACCTCGGCCGTAGCCGCCGGTTTCCCCCCGGCCGTAGCCGGTGGGTTCGCTCTGTCCGTAGCCCTGGCCCGTGCCCTGCTCGTACAAGCCGGTCGCGTAGGGGTCGGCGGGCGCGGGGTAACGGGTCTCGTCGCCGGTGTAACGCCCGGTCGGCTCGTCGTACCGCTCGCCGTAGCCGGCGCCGCCACCGGCACCGGCCGGCGGGTAGTCCGCCCCGGCACCGCCGGCACCGTAGTCACGGCCGCCGTAACCGGCACCCGAGGACGGGGTGCTGCCGTAACCGGCACCGGAGGATGGAGTGCTGCCGTAACCGGCACCCGATGACGGGGTGTTGCCGTAGCCGGGGGTGCCGTAGCCGGCGGGCTCGTCGCCGTAGCGACCGCCCGACCATGCCTGGCCGGCTCCGCCCGCAGCGCCGTAGGGCTGTACGGGCGCGGCGTACGGGTCCGGGGGAACGTCGTCGACGACCGGCTGGTGCATCATCGTCGGCGCGTTGCTGATCCCGGCACCGGCGACCATGGTCGGGTCGGGCGTGGTGCCGACCCGGTTGACCACGCGGGTCTGGTCGTCCGCGCTGACGAAGTTGCCTCGGGCCGCCGGAACCGCGCCAGCGGGGGCGGCGGCGGGGGCGTCCCCGTCGACTTCGCCGTCCTCGTTCTCTTTGCGCCTCATCCACAGCAGCACGATCGTGCCGACACCGACGGCCACGAACAGGCCGCCGAGCAGCACCAGCAGCCAACTGCCGAAGCCACCGGAGTCCTCGTTGCTGGCCTGGGCCGGTGGGGCCGCCGGCTCGCCGGGGGTGGTCTCCTCATCCTCGGCGAACTCGTCGTCGAAGGGGTCCTCCGTCGGCACTGCGGACTCGCTGGCGGAGGGGGTGGGACTCGGGCTGTTCGACGCCTGGATCGCCAGGGTGATCCGCTGTCCGGTGACGCTCTGACCGGCGTTCGCCGTGAAGCTCACGACCTCCCGGACGCTGTTCGAGCTGGCACCGATATCGATCCGACCCGGCGCGATGGGGCGGTCGTTGCTGCCGGTGAAGCGGAAGTTCCCGTCGGAGTTCGTGTTGGTCTCGTACTGCTTGCCGGCGCTGTCCTTGAGCAGGACGTACGCGTTCGCCACCCCGTCACCGGCCTGGTTGACCACCTTGCCGGAGATCGACCGGACCGTCTGCGGCGCCTGAGTGGTCGGCGGCGGGTTCGGCCCCCGCACGGTCATGTCGCGCTCGTCGCCGCCCTGGTCGCCGCCGGCGCGGGCGGACACCCGCACCCGACCGGAGCGCTCCTGACCGGCCGGCACGTCGCCGGCGACCAGGTTCACCGTGAACGAGGCCTCTTCACCCGGCGGGATCAGCCGAGCCGGGATGTTGCACTCGCCCTGGCAGCTGAGGCCGTTGAAGGTGCTGACGGCGATGCTGAAAGCGGTGGGCAGCTCGTTGTTGTTCTTGACGCTGAACGTCATCGAGGTCTGCTGACCGGCTTGCAGGTTGCCGTTCGGCAGGTTGGTGATCGCCACGTCCGGGTTGGCGGCGAGAGCGGGTGTGGCGGGGACCGCGAGCAGGGCACCCACAATCAGCGCCACGACCACACCGGCCCGCGTTCGCCAGGCTCGTCGGTGTGTTGACACGTCCACCGCCTTCCGGACTGATCTTCCCTGGCCGGCGGGGTGCCGAGCCTGGGGAACATCACGGTACGAATACGCCGTCGGCAACTATGCCTTGTCGGGGCGGATCGGCGCGACCCAGGGCCAGCGTGATGCGTGGCGGGGCGAGGCCGTATCGTCCCGTCGTGTCCTCTCCGTGCGATAAGTCCGCCGCGGTCGCGGCGGCGATGGCGGCGCTCGATGAGGGCCGCACACCTGAACGGTCGGTCTTCCGTGAGGCGGTCAGGGCCTTGTTGACCACCCTTGCGGATCGTGCCCCCGGCCGATCGGTGGAGGTGCGCGTCCCACCTTACGGTGCAGTTCAGTGCGTTCCGGGTCCGCGACACACCCGCGGTACGCCCCCGAACACGGTCGAGATGGATCCGCAAACCTGGCTCGCGCTGGCCACCGGGCGACTCGACTGGACCCAGGCGGTCACGGAGGGTCGCGTACGGGCGAGTGGCAGTCGTGCGGACCTCTCCCCGTACCTGCCCCTCGAACTGGAGTGACGCATGGTTCGGCTGACCTATAGCGGTGACAACGTGACTGTATGTGGCGACTTGGATTCGCGTACACTGTCAGGCGACGACAGTGTGGTCCCGGCCGATCAGCGGAGCAGGCCCTTTGGGGTTCCGCCAGGCCAGTCCAGACCAGCAAGAGGGAGCGGTAGTGCCCCGAGGTGACGGCCGGCTGAGCCACGACCTTGATCCCCAACGACCTGGCCCCCAGGACGCCTGTGGCGTCTTCGGCGTTTGGGCGCCTGAGGAAGAGGTCGCCAATCTGACCTACTTCGGGCTGTACGCACTACAGCACCGGGGGCAGGAGGCGGCCGGGATAGCGGTCAGCGACGGCTCCGGCGTGGTGGTCTACAAGGATCTCGGCCTGGTGGCCCAGGTCTTCGACGAGCCGACCCTGGCCAGCCTGCGCGGGCATCTCGCGATCGGGCACACCCGCTACTCCACGACGGGTGGTTCCACCTGGGAGAACGCCCAGCCGACCATCCGGGCCACCAGCGCCGGCACCACGATCGCCCTGGCGCACAACGGCAACCTGGTCAACACCGCCGAGCTGCAGCGTGAGGCGGCCGAGCGGGGTCTGAGTGCGGACGGGTCAACCAACGACACCTCACTGGTCACCATGCTGCTGGCCAGTCGACCGGATCTCTCCGTGGAGGCGGCGGCCCTGGAGGTCCTGCCGCGCCTGCGCGGCGCCTTCAGCTTCGTCTTCATGGACGAGAACACCCTCTACGCCGCCCGCGACCAGCACGGCGTACGCCCTCTGGTGCTCGGCCGGTTGGAGCGGGGCTGGGTGGTGGCCAGCGAGACGGCGGCGTTGGACATCGTGGGTGCCAGCGTGGTCCGTGAGGTCGAGCCCGGCGAGCTGATCGCGATCGACGCCGAAGGGCTGCGGTCCACCCGGTTCGCCGCCCCCGAGCCCAAGGGCTGCCTCTTCGAGTACGTCTACATCGCCCGTCCGGACGCCACCATCGCCGGTCGCAACGTGCACGCGGCCCGGGTGCAGATCGGCCGGCAGTTGGCCAAGGAACACCCGGTCGAGGCCGATCTGGTCATCCCGGTTCCGGAGTCGGGCACCCCGGCGGCGATCGGCTATGCCGAGGAGTCCGGCATCACCTACGGCGCCGGCCTGATGAAGAACCCGTACGTCGGACGTACCTTCATCCAGCCGTCGCAGACCCTGCGTCAGCTGGGCATCCGACTCAAGCTCAACCCGCTACGGCAGAACGTACGCGGCAAGCGCCTGGTCGTGGTCGACGACTCCATCGTCCGGGGCAACACCCAACGCGCGATCGTCCGGATGTTGCGCGAGGCCGGCGCGCTTGAGGTGCACGTCCGCATCTCCTCTCCGCCGGTGTCCTGGCCATGCTTCTACGGCATCGACTTCGCCACCCGGGCCGAGTTGCTCGCCAACGGTCTCGACAACGAGGGCATCCGGCGCTCCATCGGTGCCGACACACTGGGTTATGTCTCACTGCCCGGCCTGATCGCCGCGACCGAGCAGCCCAAGACCCGCCTGTGCCGGGCCTGTTTCGACGGGGAGTATCCGATCGAACTCCCCGTGGGCAACCTGATCGGCAAGCACGTCCTCGAAGGAATCGGTCGTCGCGTCGCCCACAACTCGGACGACACCGACTCCATCGAGCAACCCGTCCCTCCGCTCGTCGCCGCTGCGGGGGCCGACGACGATCTCAGCCGGGCGCGCCGTACCTCGCGCTCCGACCTGGAGATGTCGGCGACCACAAACCGCCCGTAGCATCGTCCGGTTGCGGTCGGTCACCGTCGACCAGCAGCCGAGAACCACAAAGGGGAGAACCGTGACGCACGTGTCCGAGCGCAGCGGCGCAGGAAGCAGCCCGACCGGCGCTGGCGGCGACCGCCAGCCCTGGACTGCCGGCACCGGCCGTCAGGCTCGCAAACGTTCGGTCTCGTACGCGGACGCCGGCGTGTCGATCGAGGCGGGTGACCGCGCCGTCGAGCTGCTGAAGTCCAAGGTCAAGCAGACTCGCCGGCCGGAGGTGATGGGCGACCTCGGCGGTTTCGCCGGCCTGTTCCGGCTCGACACCACCAAGTACAAGAACCCGATCCTGGCGTCCTCCACCGACGGGGTCGGCACGAAGCTGGTCATCGCCCAGCAGATGAACATCCACGACACGGTCGGCATCGACCTGGTCGCGATGGTCGTCGACGATCTCGTCGCCTGCGGCGCCGAGCCGCTGTTCCTGCTCGACTACATCGCCACCGGCGAGGTCGTGCCGGACAAGGTCGCCGAGATCGGCGCCGGCATCGCCGACGGCTGCCGCTACGCGGGCTGCGCGCTGCTCGGTGGCGAGACCGCCGAGCACCCGGGCGTGCTGCGTCCGGACGAGTACGACATCTCCGCCACCGGTGTCGGGGTGGTGGAGGAGAGCGAGATCCTCAGCCCCGCGCGGGTCGAGGTGGGCGACGTGGTGATCGCCATGCGCTCGTCCGGTCTGCACTCGAACGGCTACTCCCTGGTCCGGCACGTGCTGCTCGGCGCGGGGCGGATGCGGTTGGACGTGGTGATCGACGACTTCGGTCGGCAGCGCACCCTGGGTGAGGAGCTGCTCACCCCTACCAAGATCTACGCCCAGGACTGCCTCAAGCTGATCGCCGAGGCCGAGGTGCGGGCGCTGGCCCACGTCACCGGCGGCGGCATCCCCGGCAACCTGGTGCGGATCCTGCCCGAGCACGTGGACGCGGTGGTCGACCGTTCCACCTGGCGCCCGCAGCCGATCTTCGACCTGATCCAGTCCAAGGGACGGATCGAGGACCCGGAGATGGAGTCGACCTTCAACATGGGGGTCGGCATGTTCGCGATCGTCTCGGCCGAGGACGCCGATCGGGCGCTGGCCACCCTCACCGGCCGGGGGGTCGACGCCTGGCAGGTGGGCGAGGTCATCGAGGGCACCGGCGCGGTGAAGATGGTCGGTCAGCACACCCGCGGCTGAGGTGATCCGATCGCCCGGGCGTCTGGTCCGGGTTCACCCGAGCGGTCGTCGCGGCCTAGCCTGTAGGGCACCCTCAACGCTGCGGGGCCTGACCTGCCGGGGTGTGCCCGGCAGCCTTCTACCGCTACGAGGAGGGCGATGGCTGCACGGGGACGACCGATACCCGGGATGCGCGGCCTGACCGCCGTCCCGTCGTACGTCGTGATGCAGCCCACCACCCTCTGCAACCTGGACTGCGCCTACTGCTACCTGCCGTTGCGGGCGGCCGACCGGCGGATGCCGGTCGAGGTTGCGCAGGCGGTGGCCGCCTCGGTGAACCCCTGGGCGGCCTCGGCCCGGTTCTCCGTGGTCTGGCACGGGGGTGAGCCGCTGGCCGCCGGTCGGGAGCAGTTGGCCGCGCTGATGGCACCGTTCAGCCCGGAGGTGGAGCACCACGTCCAGACAAACGCCACCTTGATCGACGACGCCTGGTGCGAGTTCTTCGTGACCCATCGCATGCGGGTCAGCGTGAGCGTGGACGGTCCCCGTGAGCGCAACGGCGACCGGGTCACCCGCTCCGGCCGGCCCGCGTACGACCGGATCGTCCGGGGTGTGGCGGCCCTGCGTCGGCACGGCCTGCCGTTCTCGGCGTTGGCGGTGGTGAACGACCCGACCCCCGGCCGGGCGGCGGAGCTGTACGACTACTGCCTCGACCTCGGCTGTGAGGTGCTCGGGGTGAACATCGAGGAGACCGAGGGAGTCAACACCCGGGACAACGCCCACGATCCGGCCCTGGTGACCGGGTTCTGGGCCGAGTTGGTGGCCGCTTGGCGCCGCCGGCCGCGGATCCATCTGCGGGAGGTCGAGTGGTCGCTGCGGTACGCCGCCGCGGTGCTGAACGACACCGCTGACGATCTGCTGCCTCGTCGACTCGACCCGATCCCGACGATCGCCTACGACGGCTCGGTAGTGGTGCTCTCGCCCGAATTGGCCGGCTTCACCGATCCGCGTTACGGCGATTTCAGCAGCGGAAACGTGCTCCGCACCCCGCTGCACACGATCCTCGCGGAGGCCACCGAGCGGACGGCCTGGGTCGGCGAGTTCCTCAACGGGGTGGAGGCATGCCGTTCCTCCTGCCCCTACTTCGGATTCTGTGGCGGGGGCCACGCGGCCAACCGGTACTTCGAGCTGGGGCGTTTTGACGGTACGGAGACCGAGCACTGCCGCAACAGCAAGATCCGCTTACTGGAGGGAGTGTTGGAGCATGCCCGAAACCACCAGCCGTCGGGAATCTGAGCAAGCGACCGGAGAGGATTCCGACCAGGTCGGCACCAAGGTGCGGGAGGCCGCTGTCGGGCTCACCGCTCTCCTGCACGAGGCCGATGCCGCGCGACGGTCACGGGCGGAGGTGGCAGGTGGTGACGGCGCCAGCGCGGTCTGCGCCTGGAACCACTTCGAGAACATCCCGACGTTCTACAACTGGAACAACCGGCCACGATGACCGACTGATTCAAGGGCCTGCCACGCTACCGGAGTCTGGTCCGGGCATGGCAGGCCCTTGAATCGTCGGGTGTTGCGCCGCCTTGGCGGGCACATACGTGAGCACGCGGGAGTTGCCGCGTGCTCAGATGCGACCGGGGGTCAGCGGGTCGGACGAACCCACTTGTCCGGGTCGTCCTCGGTATGGTCCTCGTCTTCGTCGACGTACTCGTTGTAGTCGTCGTCGAAGTTGCGGTCCGACTTGCCGCCGCCGCCGAGTTCTCGCTGCAAGGCGGCGAGGTCGGTGTTCGGGGAGTGATACTTCAACTCCCGGGCCACCTTTGTCTGCTTGGCCTTAGCACGGCCGCGCCCCATGGCTCGACCCCCTCGCACAGAATGCGGGGCAGCCCGAAGGCGGGCCCCGATGACGTCAGGCATCTCTCGTGGCTCTTACGGTACATGGGGATGCCACCGTTCGGCACCTCGGGTTACCGTCGACCGCCCCCGCGCGTTGCGGCCGGTGGTCGTCACCCACTGTACCCGGTAAGGAGCGGTGCCGGGAACGGTCGTGACAGGGGGCGAAACCTAGCGAATGCGTCGTGTTCCCAGCGTAACCGGGATCGACCGGCCGGGGCGGGCGGGATCGGCCCACCCGCCCCTACCGGAGAGTCGTCAGCGCAGGTGGATGGCGCGCAGTCGGCCGATCTCGGCCATCCGCCGCTCGGCCAACCGGTCGGCTGCCACGGCGGGCGGAACGCCCTCGTCGTCGGCGAGCCGGAGGATCTGCCGGGTGGTGTCGTAGATCCGGGTGGCGCGCAGCTTGGCCCGCTCGAAGTCGAAGCCCTCGATCTCGTCCGCGACCTGGATCACACCACCGGCGTTCACCACGTAATCGGGGGCGTAGAGGATGCCGCGGTCGGCCAGCAGCTTCTCGACGCCCGGGTGGGCCAGCTGGTTGTTGGCCGCACCGGTGATCACCTTGGCGCGCAGGGCCGGCACGGTGTCGTCGTTCAGCGCACCCCCGAGGGCACACGGGGCGTACACGTCGATGTCGGCCGCTACCAGCGCGGAGGCGTCGTCCAGCAGCGAGACCTGGGGGTGGGTCGTGCGGGCCCACTCCAGGGCCTGCGGGCTGACGTCGGTGGCCACCACCTCGGCGCCGTCCTCGATGAGGTGGCCGACCAGGTACTTGCCGACCTTGCCCAGACCGGCCACACCGACCCGCTTGCCGTGCAGGGTCGGCACCCCCCAGACGTGCTCGGCCGCAGCCCGCATGCCCTGGAAGACACCCCAGGCGGTGAGGATCGAGGAGTCACCGGCCCCGCCGTGCTCCACACTGCGGCCGGTGACGTACCGGGTCTCGCGGGCGATCACGTCCATGTCCGGCACGTAGGTGCCCACGTCGCAGGCGGTGTAGTAGCGCCCGCCCAGGGACTCCACGAAGCGGCCGTACGCCCGCAGCAGCCCCTCGGTCTTGATCTGCGCCGGGTCGCCCCAGATGACCGCCTTGCCGCCGCCCAGGTCCAGACCGGCCAGGGCGTTCTTGTACGCCATGCCGCGAGACAGATCGAGGACGTCCGCCAGGGCCGCCTCTTCGCTGTCGTACGGGTAGAAACGGGTGCCACCGAGGGCGGGGCCCAGCGCGGTGGAGTAGATGCCGATGATCGCCTTGAGGCCGGTCTGCTTGTCCTGGCAGAACACGACCTGTTCGTGACCGGTGGATTCCGGATCGTCGGTGCTGGCGAATACGCCCATGACTGACTCCTGTGTCGGCGGGCGCCCTCGTGGGACGCGGACCTGGTCTACGCCGGCGGGGATGCTGCCGGTGCTGCGAAGCCTAGTATCGGCCTGGCCCGGGGTGCCCTCGCCAGCCGTCCGTCCCGTCCAGCGGGCACCCACCGGTGCAGGCCACGGTGACGCCGAGCAACGCTCGGCTTGCGATTCGTGGGAGGATCGCGCCGTGCCGTCGTCGCTCTTCGCTTCATACCTTCGCGTGTACGAGCCGTTGACCGCCTTCGACCGGGACCGCCAGGCGTACTGGCGACGCTATGTCGAGCAGGGGCGGGCAGTGGCACCCGTGGAGGGGCCTGGCCGACAACGGACCTCGGTGATCGAGGCGCTCGGCGCCGGTTGGACCCGGCTGCCCGATCTGCCCGAGGAGGCGTACGTCCTGGAGGCCGACGAGACGCTGCTGGTGTGCCCGTGGAACCTGCGGATCCGGGTGGCCGAGGCGGCGTTGAGCGCCCGGGACGGAGTGCCGCCGGTGCTGGCGGACGCCTTCGTCCCACCCGTGCTGGCCGGGCAGGCCAAGGCGGTGGTGGAGGACTGGCGCAGCGGTGCCCGGGTGCTGGAGCGCGGGGTGCCCCGGGTGCACGAGCAGATCGCCACCTGGGGGGTGCCGCTGCGCTGGTTCGTGCTGTTCGATGCCCAGGAGCGGCAGCACGTCACCGAGCCGGATCGCCGGGCACTGCGGTTCCGTACGGAGATCTCCAAGGCTCGGCGTCGCTCCTCCCGGGCGCTGTCCGTACTGCGCAAGTCGGTCGGGGACGCCCCGATCACCGAGGCGGTCGAGGAGGCGGCCCGGTGGCTGGAGGAGTTCCACCCGCGATCCGTGGTCGAGCTGGACTACGGCGGCCTGGTGGAGTTGCTCTCGGACGAGACCCTGGCCGAGGACGATTCGCCGGAACTGGTCGCGGCGGGACTGGCCGGGCTGTCGCAGGGCGAGGCCGAGGAGGCCTCTGCGGCGTACGACAAATTGGTCGCTCGGTGGCGTGCCGTGCAGCTTCTGGAGCGGTGTAACTAGTCCGACATTGTCCGGGCAACTCATCCGACAATGCCCGACAATGTCCGTTCACAATCTGAGGTTCCTTCGTAGTTGATGCATCACGAACCGTGATCATGAGTCCGAATAAGGTAGGTTCTGGCGTGTAAAGGTGGTATAAATCGGGCATGGTTCATCCGTCCGTCTAGGGACGTTCGGCCGTTCGGCCCATGTCGGACATCGGGGACTAGCCGGACCATGGGAGACGCGTCGGCCGGCGGGACCCCGGCCGATGTCTATACATGTGGAGGAGTGACCGATGGCATCGCGAACGCACGAACCAGAGCCGCTACTTACACCGGCCGAGGTGGCGTCGATGTTCCGTGTCGACCCGAAGACGGTGACCCGTTGGGCTAAGGCTGGCAAGCTCAGTGCCATCCGGACCCTCGGCGGCCACCGCCGTTACCGGGAGTCGGAGGTCAGAGCGCTGCTACAGGGGCAGATCCCGCAGCAGCGTCAAGGGGACTGACCGGTCGACAGATAACGAAGCTCGCCTGAAGGGCGGCGGATCTGATGATCTGCCGCCCTTCAGCTCGTCCAGGCCGGGAGAACCCGGTGTCCTGGGGTCGAGACCTCGACTTACGGCCGCCCGGCGGCTGACTGGCCGCTCAGCCGGTTTGCCGGGCTCGTCAGATCGGGACGCTCAGTCCGAGTCGGTCAGTTCGAGTCGGATGCCGATCGTGCCGCCCTGGCCGCGACGCAGCCGGCTGCCGAGCAGGCTCAACCGACCCAGCACCCGGTACTTCTGCTTGATCAGCCCACGGATGCGCTCCATGGCGCCGGGGTCGTAGAGGGTCGCCGTGGCCGGTACCGCCGCGCCGTGTGGCCGACCACGGACGTCGCAGGGCGCAACCGTGACCTTGCCGCTGCGCCGGATCCGTTTCACCTTGCCGGCGTCCGCGGCGGTCCACACCGCCAGGGCGTCACCGTCGCGGACCGCCCAGACCGGGGTCGGCACGGCCCTGCCGTCCTTGCGGAAGGTCGTCAGGAGGATGTACTTCTCCGCCGCGAGGCGATCCAACGTGGTCACCCCCTCAGAGTACGGGCGTCCGCGGGGTATGAGCAGGCCGATAGCGTGGCGGATGTGACGACAGAACCGCGAATCGGTGACGTCTTCGGGGAACTGCTGCGCGACGCGCTGGCCGTGGCGACCGGAGTCGGCCCCCGTCCGCTGGCCGGCGGGCGCCTACCCCGCCCGGTCATCGAGATCATCGAGAGGGACGACGGACTGGTCAACGGAGCGCCCGCCGCCCAGTACCTCGAGGAGCCGTCGCAGTGGCAGCCCCACGATCACCGGGCGGTGGAGCGGGTACGCGGTGCCACCCTGGACATCGGTGTCGGCGCCGGACGGATCGCGCTGCTGCTCCAGGAACGTGGTGTAGCCGTCACCGGGTTGGACGTCTCGCCGGGCGCGCTGGCGGTGTGTCGTCGTCGGGGCGTACGCGACCTGGTGCTCGGCACTGTGGACGAGCACGCCGCCAGTGGGCGGCGGTATGACACCTTCCTGCTGCTCGGCAACAATCTGGGGCTGCTGGAGGGCCGTGAACGGGCACCGGCCTTCCTCGGCGCGCTGGCCGCGATGGCCAACCCGGGGGCGCAGGTGATCGCCCAGGGCACCGATCCCTACGGCACCCGCGATCCGGTGCACACCGGCTACCACGAGGCCAACCGGGGTCGGGGCCGCCTCGGCGGGCAACTGCGGCTGCGGTTGCGCTACCGGGAGTTGAGTACCCCCTGGTTCGACTACCTGGTCTGCTCCCCGACCGAGCTGGCCGACCTGGTCCGGGGCACCCCGTGGCGACTGGCCGACATCGACGACCGCGACGCCCCGTACTACCTGGCCACCCTGCACCTGCCCGGCTGAGCGGGCGGAACGTCAGGAAGGGCCCCTGCTGTGCCGCAAGGAGCCCTTCCGTACCGCTCAGACCTGGACGGTGGGGGGGAGCTGCTCCGGGGGGAGGCCGCCGTCGCCGTCCACGACCTCGTCCGGCTGGCCGTCCTCGTCGATGTCGACCATCGTGACGTCCACCTTGCCGTCGCCGTCGGTGTCGAACTGGAACAGGTCGGCCTTGCCGTCGCCGTCGGTGTCGACCACCCAGACGTCCGTGCGGCCGTCGTTGTTGGTGTCGGCGCGCAGCAGTTCGACACGCTCGTCGCCGCGCGTCTCGACGGTCTCCTTGGCCTCCGTACCGGTCTCCGGTGCCTGGCTCATCAGTTCGTCCCTTCCCTTGGTTGTCAGCGGTCCTACCCGATCTCGGCCGCCCCCACGCAACCGACGATGATCGTGCTGCATAGGGTCGCACCATGACTGAGCGGAGGGTACGGGCCAGCTTCGGCGTGGCGGTGATCCCGCGCGCCAACGGCGAGGCGGAAACCGATGGACGTCACGGTGCGGTGATGTGCCGATGACGCAGCGATTCGTGGTGGTCGGTGCCGGCACGATGGGCCTGGGCATCGCGTACGTGGCCGCCGGTGCGGGGTACGCCGTGGAACTGGTCGAGGTCGACCGGGCCCGGGGTGCCGCGGCCGTCGAACGACTCGGCCAGCTTTGGGACCGGGCGGTGCAGCGCGGCAAGTCGACCGCCGAGCAGGCCGCCACCAACCGGGCTGCGGTGACCCTGCGGGCCGGGCTGGGTGAGGTCGCCCCCGCACCGGACGTGATCGTGGAGGCGGTGCCGGAGCGGTTGGAGCTCAAGCGGGCCGTGCTGGCCGAGGCGGAGCGACTGGAGCCGGCCCTGCTGGGCAGCAACACCTCAAGCATCTCCATCGCCGACCTGGCCGCCGGACTGGCCCGACCGGAGCGGTTCTGCGGGTTGCACTTCTTCAACCCGGTCTGGGTCATGGCCCTGCTGGAGATCGTGGTCGGCCCGGCCACCGCCGAGGAGACCACCGAGGCGGCCCGCGCGCTGGCCGGTCGGCTGGGCAAGGACCCCGTCGTCGTACGCGACATGCCCGGCTTCGCCACCTCCCGGCTCGGGGTCACCCTGGGGCTGGAGGCCATCCGGATGCTCGCCGACGAGGTGGCCAGCCCGGCCGACATCGACAAGGCGATGGTGCTCGGCTACCGGCACCCGGTGGGGCCGCTGGAACTGACCGACCTGGTCGGTCTGGACGTACGCCTGGACATCGCCCGCACCCTTCAGGCCGCCTACGGCGACCGGTTCGCCCCGCCACCGCTGCTGGTGGAGATGGTCGCGGCGGGTCGCCTGGGCAAGAAGTCCGGCCACGGCTTCTACCGCTGGGTCGACGGTGCCCGCAGCGACGGTACCGAGTGGACGGCCCCGGGGTCGGATCCCTCGACGGGAGCGGCGCAGTGAGCGGCGGGCTGCGGATCGAGGAGCACCCGGACCGGCTGGTGGTCACCCTGGACCGGCCGGAGAAGCGCAACGCCATCGACGCCGACCTCATCGCGGCCCTGCACGAGGTCTGCGCCGAGTTGGAGGCCCGTCCCCGGATGTTGCTGCTGACCGGCGGCACCGAGGGGATCTTCGCGGGCGGGGCGGACATCGCCCAACTGCGCGAGCGGGGCCGGCTGGACGCCCTGGCCGCGATCAATTCGGCGGCCTTCGCCCGCATCCGGGCGCTGCCGATGCCGACCGTCGCGGCCGTCGACGGCCCGGCGCTCGGCGGAGGTGCGGAGCTGGCGTACGGCTGCGATCTTCGGGTGTGCACGGAGCGGGCGGTGTTCGGCCAGCCCGAGGTGCGGTTGGGCATCCTGGCCGGGGCCGGCGCCACCCACCGCCTGCCGGCGCTGGTCGGTGAGGCCCGGGCCAAGGAACTGCTGTTCACCGGGCGGCGGGTGGACGCCGCGGAGGCGCTGCGGATCGGCCTGGTCAACCGGGTGGTGGCGACCCCGGAGGAGCTGTTGCCGGCAGCCCACGAGCTGATCGACGAGATGGCCAAGGGTTCCGCGCTGGCACTTCGGTTGACCAAGCTGGCCGTCGACGCCGCGCCGGCCGCGCACCCGCACCTGGACCTGGTCAGTCAGGCGGTGCTCTTCGAGGACGAGGAGAAGCGTCGCCGGATGACGGAGTTCCTGGACCGCCGACGCGGACGCTGAGACAACCGGAAAGGTCCGCACCGACCAGGTCGGTGCGGACCTTTCCGTTGTGTCGTCAGGCCGGTGCGGGCGCGCTCAGCGGCCCAGCGCCGCCAGGGGTACCTCCGCGTCCGCGAGCGCCCGGATCACCGCGGCGGACTCGCCGAAACCGATGATCAGGACGGCGTCGGCACCGAAATCCTTGATCTCCTTGGCGCCCTCGCTGAAGTCGATCGGGGCGGCGTTGGCATCCTCGCCGGGTTGGTAGTTGAGCAGCTTCACCCGGTCGCCGCCGAACCCGGCCCGTTCCAGCTCACCCTGGACGACCTTCTGCAGGCCCTCACCGTAGGAGTCCTTGCGGGCCACGATCGCGATCTTGTGCGGGCCGTCCCGCAGGATCACGTCTGCCAGGGCCCGGCCCTGCAGCCCGTCCGGCGGAGCGGTGCGGAAGTAGAGCCCTCGGTCGTCCACCTCGGTCAGGCTTGCCGCCGTGTTCGAGGGAGAGAACAGGATCCGGCCCGCCTTGACCACGTCCTCCAGGACGGCGGCGGAGATCCCGGAGCCGCCGGCACCGATCATCACGTGGACCCCGGCCCTGACGTGCCGGGCCACGGTCGCCTTGGCGATCGCCGGATTGGTGCCGTCGTCGCCGTCGACCCAGACCACCTCCTCGCCGAGCACTCCACCTGCCGCGTTGATCTCCCGGATCGCCAGTGCCGCACCAGCGGCCAGGGGCGGGTACGCGATCGCCAGGTCGCCGCTCTTGGGCAGCAACCCGCCGAAGACCAGTGGTGCGCCACTGGACTCGGCGCTGCCGCGCGGAGGCCGCTTGTCACTGGCGGCGGACTCGTCACCGGCGCCGACGAACTCTGTCTTGGCGTCGTTGAGCTGCTGCCCGTCGAAGTGCTGGGTGGCGTAACTGGCGGTCGCCGGCTCACCGGCGTCGGTGAACCCTGCCCGGGTGATCGAGACGCTGCGGTACTCGATGTCCTCACCGTCGCGGATCAACTGGAGGCACTGGTCCACCGTCCCGCAGCGGGTGCCGTGGTTGGTGACCCCGACGATCTGCCTGGCGATGGCCGGCGGATCGGTGGTGCCGGCGAGTTCCGCGGCGAGAGCACTGATCACCACCGCGTCGTACGCCTCCGCGGAGTAGAGGAAACCGTCCAGACTCGGATCCACGGACAGTAGCCGCTTCTTGAAGTTCTCCGGCAGCGGTGTGAGCGGGATCGTGCCCTTCATACCGTCGACCAGGTTGGCGCGATCTCCCAGCTCCTCCGCGTACGAGTTCGACATGTTGCCGTCGGTGCCGTAGAGCCGCACCTGTTGGGCGGTCGTCTCTTCGGGCTCATCGTCCCCGCAGGCGCTGGTGGCGAGCAGGACCGTGGCGCAGACCGCCAGAACAGCGCTCCGCGTGCCGCGTGACATGTGCATTGTCGTCCTTCCTCCGCGAAGGTCCGCTGCGCAGACTAACGTGCCGCGACGGGTGACGGGACCGTGGAGGGCCGTCTATCCGCAGGTCGCCTCCCGTATGCGCGGAGAGTGACACAAGCGGGTTCCTTGACCAGAGCGAATACTGTGCGGTGCGTGACCGACTCGCCACAGCAGACGCTTGCCGACGCCACCGCGATCCTCAGCTCGGCGCTCGACGGAGACTCCGACGCCGTGGTGGGGACCTTCGACGCGGTCGTCGACCGGGACGGCCTGACCGGTGCGTACGACGTGGCCTGGTGCCTGGCCGCGACCATGGTCGGTGACCCGGTGCCCCCGGGAGCCTGTGCCCTCGACTTCCCCGGCATCGACCAGGCCGAGTACGACGCCCGGTGGGTGGCCCGCTTCGTCAGCGCGTACGCCAACTCCGACCTGGAGACGGGACGGGCGCTGTTCGGTGCGGCGGCGGCCGACGGACTCCTGCCGGACTGCCTGTTGACCCTCGCCGGATCGACCATCGCCACCCTGCGGCACCGATCCACCTGACCGCTCACGGCCCGGCCTCACTCCCGGGCGTCGGCGACTGTCGCGGCGAACCGGGAGAGCAGCTCGGACCAGCCGGCGGCGAGCGCCTGCCGGTAGCCCTCGGCCGCCTCGCCATGCCCGGTCGAAGTCCATGTCACCGTCAGGTCGGGTGTGCAGGTCTGCGGGCGAGCAGGCAGGCCTGTGGCCGGGTGAGCCCTTCCACGGGCTCCTGCACCAGGCTTGCGGTGACCACCAGGCCGGCGTCGTGCAGCAGGTCCGCGACGGTGTCCGGCGACAGCAGTTGGGTGCGGTAGGACACCGGGTGGCCGTACGCCTGCTCGGGACGCAGCTCCTCGTCGCCGACATGGAACCCGACCAGCAGGCTGCCGCCGTGGGCCAGAGCGCGATGGAATCCGGCGAACACCGTCGGCAGCGCCGCACGCGGCAGGTGGTGGATGGACCACCAGGCGACGATGCCACCCAGCTGCCCCTCGGGGAGGTCGAGCGCGGTCATCGAGCCGACCTCGAACCGGAGAGCGGGGTAGGTCTCGCGAGCGATCTCCACCATCCTGGGGGAGAGGTCCATCCCGAAGGCGGGTACCCCGAGCGAGTCCAGGTGGGCGGTCACATGGCCCGGACCACACCCCAGGTCCGCGACCGGCAGCGGACCGTTGGCGCGTACCAGCTCGGCGAAGGCGGCCAGCATCCCCCGGCCGAGCGCATCGGTGGCGAACCGGGCCGGGGCGATCCCGACGTAGGCGTCGGCGACCCTGTCGTACGACTCACGGATGGCACTCAGGTAGGCGGGCTCGACCATGCCGGTGACCGTAGCGGACATCGATCCTTCACTGAATGATGGGCCGCGTGAGTCTTGCCGACCCGGACCCGCTGTGGATCGCCCTCCGCCTGGTGATCGTGCTCCTCAGCCTCGCCCTGCTGGCCTTCGGTGTCCGTGTCGCCGTATCGCGCCGGTTTCCGGCGGCCTGGGTGCGGATCACCCGGCTGGGGGCAACCCGACGGTCGCAGCCGGTCCGCATGGGCGGGTTTCAGGCACTGCTCGGCGGCTCCCTGCTGGCCCAGCAGGTGCCCTTCCTCATCCCGATGCCCTCGGCGGTGGCAAGAGCACTGTTCGGGCTGGCCCTGCTTCTTGTCGGGGCCGCGTTGGGTTGGTATCTCTGGCGACAGGACTAACTGCTCCTGTGACCAACGCAACAGACTGACAAGGCAACAAGCCCACAAACGCAACGCGCCGACCGGCGTTACCGCTGGTCGGCGTCTTGCTAGCCCGGCGAAAGGCTATGTGGCCAGGGGCGGGGTCGAACCGCCGACCTTCCGATTTTCAGTCGGACGCTCGTACCAACTGAGCTACCTGGCCGTGGTGCTCGGGTCATGTTACCCGGTTGGCGGGAGCGCCACCGGACGGGTCACCTGTCCCGATACGCAGAACGCCGCGCGAATGGCGCGGCGTCAGCGCTTGCGGTCCTGACGGGACTTGAACCCGCGACCTCCGCCTTGACAGGGCGGCGAGCACTCCAACTGCTCCACAGGACCTAGCTTGTGTTGCCTCCGGCCGAAGCCGGACCGTGCCCCCAACGGGATTCGAACCCGTGCTACCGCCTTGAAAGGGCGGCGTCCTGGGCCGCTAGACGATGAGGGCGGCCCCGCCATCATTGCACATTCGCAACTCTGTGCGGACTTGCTCCCATCCGGCCCCGCCGGAGGCTTCGAAAGCATACGTGATGTCTGACCGGACGACCAAACCGGTATGCCTCCAGCCGCAGAAGCTCCTGAAACCGCAGGTCAGCGGGGGGTCAGCGGAGCCGGGTGACGCCGTGGTCACGCTTGAGGGCGGCGATCACCTTGGGGCAGGCGGCGAGGGTGGCGGCCCGGTTGCCGCCCCCGTCGTGCAGCAGGACCACCGAGCCGGGCCGGGCAGCCTGCTTTACCCGCTTCTGGATGGTGGCGGCGGTGGGTCGGGTCCAGTCCTGCGGGTCGACCGACCAGTGCAGCGATCGCATCTTCAACTGCTTGGCCACCTTGATCACCTCGGCGGTCCAGCGGCCGCCGGGCTGCCGGTAGTACGGCACCTTCGCGTCGGGCGCCGCGCGCCGGATCTCCCGGTTGGTCCGGGTCAGGTCGGCACGGATCTCGGCGACCGGTCGCCGGGCCAGGTTCAGGTCGTGGTTCCAGCTGTGGTTGCAGAGCTGGTGCCCCTCCCGGACGATCCGCCGGACCAGCTCGGGATGTTTGCGGACCTGGGTACCCACCACGCAGAAGGTGGCCTTGACCTTGGCGGTCTTGAGCAGGTCCAGCACCTTCGGGGTCCAGGCCGGGTCCGGACCGTCGTCGAAGGTGAGCGCCACCTTCGTACCGCCGGTGGTGCGGACCAGGCCGGCGGGCAGCTTGGCGGGCAGCGGCCGCAACCGGGGCTTGGGAGAGGCGGTGGGGCTGGGGGCCGCCGCCTCCGGCGGCAGGGCGGCCGAGGGCGGCGGGCTGGTGGGCGCCGGGGTGGGCTCGGAGGTACCCGGGCCGCAGCCGGCCAGCAGCAGGAGGGTCAGCCCGGTCAGGCAGGTGCGCAGCACACGAGGACGCATCGTTCGCTCCCGAGAGGGGTTCGGGTATGCAAGCCTCGAACGCTAGTTCACCCCTTTTCGGCGGATAGCGGCGGGTAGGGGAGGTGGCGCGGGCTCAGGAGGCGGCCGGTCGGCCCAGCGAGTCGCGTACGGAGATCGCCAGCGAGACCGCCTCGGCCAGATCGCCGGGATGCACCACCCCGGCGGGCAGGGTGTCGACCCGCCAACCCGGCCCGGCGGCGAGCACCAGCAGGGGGCGGCGTGGCGCGCTGAGCAGGGCGCTGAGTTGGGCCGGGTCGGCGGTGGCCCGGGTGTGTGACCAGATCATCACCGCGGCCGGCCCGGTCCGCTCGACCGCGTCCAGCAGGGCCGTCAGCGGCACCCGGGCGCCGAGCATCCGATGGTTGACGCCGACCTCGGCGAGCGCCGCAGCCAGCGCCTCCAGCGGCAGGCTGTGCTGCTCCTCGTCGGCGCAGGCGAGCAGGATGCGGGGTGGTTGCCCGGCCGGGGCGGGACGGGTCGACACGACCGCCGCGAAGGCGGTGGACACGCACCGGGAGATCAGGTGCTCCACCTCGACCAGGGCGGCGGTGGCGGCATGTCGCTCCCCGATGCCGACCAGCACCGGGCGGAGCAGGTCGTCCCAGGTGTCGACCACCCCGTCGGTGGCGATCGACCGGGTGATGGTCTCGCTGATCGCTTCGGCGTCCAGGCGCATCGCGGCTCGGGCCAGGCCGCGGGCCACCGGACCGGCCCGGTGCACCGGGATGGTCGTGCCGCCACCGGCTCGCGCCTTCGTCGACCCCACCGGGCGCGGCGTTCGGGCGGACCCCGGCTCCGGGGCCTGCCGGGCCCAGCGGGCCGCCTCCGCCGGGCTGACGCCGTCCGCGGTGAGTCGCCGCATGACCTCCAGCCGGGCCAGGTCGGCCGTGGTGTAGCGCCGGTGGTGCCCGGGGATGTGTTGGCTGGGCCCCAGACCGTACCGCTGGTGCCAGGTGCGCAGGGTGGTGACCGCGATACCCAATCGTCGGGCGACCGTCCCGGCGCTCAGCGCCTCATCGACCACCCGACCGCTCCGACGCGTCGCTGGCCGGCAACTGGGCCGGGCCCGACGGGTGCAGGAGTCGGTCCAGCACCCCGCCCAGCCACGGGGCGTACGCCTCGGGGTCCTCGATCAGTTGGGCGGAGAGGGTCACCGGATCCGCCCAGCGGAGTTCGGCGACCTCGGAGGGTTGCGGATGCAGGGGTGTCTCCGGCTCGAACTCGCCGCGCAGGACGTGGTCGTACTCCACCTCGACCCGCCCGGTGGCCGGATCCTCGGCACGGTAGATGTGCACACCGACCTCGGTCAGCGGGACCGGCCCGACGCCCAACTCCTCCGCCAGCCGCCGGTTGGCCGCCTCGGCCAGGGACTCACCCGGCTGGGGATGGCCGCAGCAGGCGTTGGCCCAGCGCAGCGGAAACCGGGTCTTCACCGCAGCCCGGCGTTGCAGCAGCACCCGACCGTCCGGTGCCACCAGCAGCACGGAGAAGGCACGATGCAGCCGACCTGGGGGCTGGTGGGCCGTAGCGACAGTGGTCGAGCCGATTGGCTGACCGGTCTCGTCGACCAACTCGACCAGATGGCTCTCCCGGGACGGGGACATCAGTGCATACCTCTGTTCGCGACTTCGGGGCTCGGCTGCGCTGTACCGTACGACCTCACCGGTCGTCCCCGGTGATCCGGCCGGCGGCGAGCTTGCCGGAGATGAGCACCATCGGGACTCCGACGCCGGGTTGGGTGCCGGAGCCGACGAACACCACGTTGGACAGCGACGGGTGCAGGTTCGCGGGCCGGAAGGGACCGGTCTGGAACAGGCTGTGCGCGGCGGCGAAGGGAGTGCCCGCGGCCATGCCCTGTTCCGCCCAGTCCGCCGGAGTGATCGCCTGGAGCACCTCGACCCCGGCGCCGAAGCCGACATAGCCGCGTTCCTCGAGAGTGGCGATCAGTTGGTCGGTGTAGCGGGCGGTGAGGTCGCCGTGCCAGTCGAAGGGTGCCCGGTCGAGGTTGGGTACCGGGGCCAGCACGTAGTAGGTGTGCCGACCGGTAGGCGCCACCGCCGGGTCGGTCCGGCTCGGGTTGGTGACCAGCAGGGACGGGTCCGTCATCAGCTCACCCCGCCGGATGACCTCGTCAAAGGTCCCCTTCCAGGCCCGGCCGAAGTGGATGTTGTGGTGGGCGATCCGTCCGTACCCCTGGGTCGAGCCGACATGCAGCACGACGCAGGACGGCGAGTAGGCCAGCCGACGCCGGCGGGTCGGCGGGAGCAGGTCGCGGTAGGCCACCGGCAGGTCGGGGTTGAGCACCACCGCGTCCGCCGGCACGAACTCTCCGTCGGCGGTCAGCACCCCGGTGGCGCGGCCGTTCGCGGTCTCCACCCGGGTCACCGTGGTGCCGTACCGGATGCGTACGCCGTGTTTCTCCGCCGCCCCGGCCAGGGCCCGGGAGACCGCGTGGACGCCGCCGCGCGGGAAGTAGACCCCCGCGACCGAGTCGAGGTACGCGATCACGGCGTAGATGGCCAGGGCGTCGTGCGGCGACAGCCCGGCGTACATCGCCTGGAAGGAGAAAATGCGTCGGGTACGCGGGTCGCGGAAGAACTGATCGATCTTGGTTTGCAGCCGCCGGAAGGCGCCGGTGGCCATCAGCTTGAGCAGGTTGGCGGTGAGCAGGTCGGTCGGCGCGTCGAAGTTGCGCTCGATGAAGTCGGTCCGCTCCAGCCGCCACAGTTCGCGGGCGAAGTCGACGAACCGCAGGTAGCCGTCGGCCTCCCGGGGCCCGCAGACCCGGGAGATCTCCGCCGCCATCCGGGTCGTGTCGGTGATCACGTCCAGGGTCGAGCCGTCCGGGTAGTAGGCCCGATAGGCCGGGTCCAGGGGGACCAGGTCGAGCCAGTCGGTCAACTCCTCGCCGACCGCCCCGAGCGCGTCGGCGATGAGGTCGGGCATGGTCAGCACGGTCGGCCCGGTGTCGAACTCGTACCCGTCGACACTGAGCCGGCCCGCCCGGCCACCCGGCAGCGGCTCGCGTTCCAGCAGGGTCACCTGCCGCCCGCTGCCGGCCAGGTGCAGGGCACAGGCCAGGCCGCCCAGGCCGGCCCCGACCACGACCACCCGATCCGTACGCCCGGTGACGGTGCGCGCCGCCGATCTCCTGCTGGCCATCATGCCCTCCGGTCGGTGGCTGCGCTGGCCAGGGCGAACAGCGCGGTGCGGGCGGTCTCGTCGATGGTGACCGTGGCCAGCGCGGCCACCGCCTGCTGGACCCGTTCGTCGATCATTCGCTCGATCCGGCCGACCGCCCCGGTGTCGAGCACGATCTCGGCCAGGCGGGCCACCTCCGGCTCGCCGACCACCGAGCCGCTGCCCTCCAGCGCCCGGCGTTGGGCCGGCGAGGCGAGCTCGCGGGCCAGCATCAGCAGGGCCGTCGGTTTGCCGGTGCGCAGGTCGTCACCGGCGGGTTTGCCGGTGGTACGCGGATCGCCGTAGACCCCGAGCAGGTCGTCGCGGAGTTGGAAGGCCTCTCCGACCGCCAGCCCGTAGCGGGTGTACGCGGCGGCCAGTGGGGCGTCGTCGCAGACCCCGGCCAGGCTGGCCCCGAACAGCAGGGGACGCTGGACGGTGTAGCTGGCGGTCTTGTATCGGGCCACCCGCAGGGCCCGCTCGACCGACCAGTTCTGTGGATCGCTCTCGCCCAGGACGTCCAGGTACTGCCCGGCGATGGTCTCCACCCGCATCCGGTCGTAGCCGCGCCGTACCTGCAGCAGGCGCTCCGGGGCCAGCCCGGCACGGGCCAGCAACTCATCGGCCCAGACCAGGCACAGATCCCCGATCAGCACCGCGACGGCCTCGCCGAACCGGCCGGAGTCGCCGCTGCGGCCCGCGGCGGCATGTTGGGCGGCCACCGCCACATGGGCGGTGGGACGCCCTCGTCGGGTGGCGGAGTGGTCCATGACGTCGTCGTGGACCAGGGCGAAGGCGTGCAGAAGTTCCAAGGTGGCCAGCGCGGGTAGTACGGCGTCCAGCGGCTCGGCATCGCCGACCGCGCCACGCCATCCCCAGTAGCCGAAGATCGGGCGGACTCGTTTACCACCAGCGAGAACGCAGTCACGGGCCGTGGCGGCGAAGCCGCCCATCGCCGGATCGATCGCGGCCAACGCGGCCACCTCGGTGGCGAGGAAATCGGCGAGGGCCTTCTCCACCGCGAGGACGAGATCCCGTGTGTACGCGGCCAGGACGGCCGGAATCGGTTCGTCTCCACCGACCGGCTGTTCAGGCAACACGCGAAGGAGGTTACCCGTTAGTCGGTCGTTGGCCATGCGGCTGAGCGTACCCTAGGGTCTCTAGTTGCGTCGATTGGTGCGTCGATTCCTGGGAGGGCGAATGGATCTGGACCTCGCCACCGCTTACGGTCGGTGCCGTGACCTGCACAGACAGCACGGACGCACGTACTATCTCGCCACCCGGCTGCTGCCCGCATGGAAACGCCGACATGTTCATGCCCTTTATGGATTCACCCGGTACGCCGACGAGATCGTCGATCAGACGGAGGCGCTACCGTCGGCCGAGCGCGCGGCCCTGCTGGACGACTGGGGTGGACGGTTCGTGGCCGGGCTGCACGGCGAGCCGGTCGACGACCCGTTGCTGCCGGCGGTGCTGCACACCATCGCCGTCTTCGACCTGGATCGGGAGGATTTCGCCTCGTTCCTGAAGAGCATGGCGATGGATCTGACCGTTACCTCCTACCGCACCTACGGCCACCTGCTGGACTACATGGAGGGATCGGCGGCGGTCATCGGCACCATGATGCTGCCGATCCTGGGCAGCCCGGACCGGGCGGCGGCCCGGGAGCCGGCTCGTCAGCTCGGCTTCGCCTTCCAGCTCACCAACTTCATCCGGGACGTGGCCGAGGACCTCGACCGGGGCCGGACCTACCTGCCGGAGGAGGACCTGGCGAAGTTCGGGGTGACCCGCGACGACCTGCTGGCCTGCCGGGCCGCCGGTCGGACCACCGAGCCGGTGCGCGAGCTGATCCGGTACGAGGTCACCCGGGCGCAGGCCCACTACGCCGCCGCCGCACCCGGGGTGCTCCTGCTGGAGCCCGGCTCGCAGTCCTGCATCCGCACCGCGTACCTGCTCTACGGCGGAATCCTCGACGAGGTGGCCGCGCAGGATTACGACGTGTTCGCCCGGCGGGCCACCGTGCCGCAGCGACGCCGGATGTCGGTCGCGGCTCGGGCCCTGCTCACCCCGACCGGTGCTCCGGTGGCCCTGCCCGGACCTCCGCCGCTCTGATCGATCCCATCCCGCAGGGGTGGGATCGGGTGGCCGGGCTGGCGGTCTAGCCTGTCGCAGTGTCGAGAAGCTCTCAGTCCAGTGGCGGGTTCTCCGGACCGCTTCGGGCGATCCTGGGTTCGGTGACGGCGCTGGCGGTCGCCGCAGGTGCCATCTACGTGTTCGGACCCTGGTCCACCGAGGAGCCCGCGCCGATCGGCACGCCCCGTCCGATCGCCGCCGCGGAGAAGGTCTCCGGTCGCACGATCTCGGTGATCGGCTCCGGCGACATCCTCGTCCACCCGGAACTGTGGGACCAGGCCCGCCGGGACGGAGCCGGCAGCCTGGACTTCGGGCCGATGCTGGAGCACGTACGCGAGACCCTCTCCGCGGCCGACCTGGCCCTGTGCCACCTGGAGACCCCGGTGGCGCCGCCGGGTGGGCCGTACATCGGCTTCCCCAAGTTCAGCGTGCCCCGAGAGATCGTGCAGGGCATCAAGGCCGCCGGGTACGACGGCTGCTCGACCGCCTCGAACCACACCATCGACCAGGGGATGGAGGGGGTCAAACGCACTCTGGACGCCCTCGACGAGGCCGGCCTCGGTCACACCGGCAGCTACCGGACCAAGCGGGGAGCCGGTGCCGCCAAGATCTACGAGGTCAAGGGTGTCAAGGTCGGGCACCTCAGCTACACCAAGAGCTACAACGGTCTGCGTCCGCCCGCCGGCAAGGAGTGGGTGTCGAACCTGATCGACCCGCAGGCCATCCGGCGTGAGGCCGCGGCTGCCCGGCAGTCCGGCGCGGAGATCGTCGTGGTCAGCCTGCACTGGGGCACCGAGTACGAGCACGAGCCCGACGTCGACCAGCAGACCTGGGCGCGCGAGGTCGCCGAGATCGACGATGTGGACCTGGTCTTCGGTCACCACGCGCACGTGGTGCAGCCGGTCGAGCGGATCGGGGACACCTGGATCGTCTACGGCATGGGCAACCACATCGCGCGTCATGCCCAGCCCGTGAACACCAACCGGGACGGGGTGATGATCCGGGCGGTGTTCGGCCCGGCGGGCGATACGAACCGGTGGAAGGTGGTGGCCATGGAGGCCATCCCCACCTTCGTTGATCTCAATCCGGATATCCGTTTGGTTGATCTTGAGCGGAAACTGGCCGACCCTGATCTTCCCCCGGGGCGGCGCACGATCTACGAGGCGGCGGTCGACCGGATCGAGGGCAGCTTGTTGACCAGGGGTGCCGACACCGAAGGGCTGGTCGTCCGGGGGGCCCGACCAGGGTCCTGACCGTAAACGCTGCACCCTGCACGAACGTGAGTTTTGCTAGCATCTGCCGGCCTGGCGTCCCTGCCTGGCATTGAGCTGGGCGGACAGGTCTTCATAGCAGCCTGGCCACCCCCGGAAGGTTGTCCTCAGGTGCGAAGCGGTTCGGCCCAAGGTGCGCCACAGCAGCCGATGGACGGTTCGGTCAACGACCAGGCGCAGCTGGTGGCATGGCGACGCCGTGCTCTGGAACAGCAGCTGCCGGCGGCGGCCTTCCCGGCGGGGACCAACGCCCCCTCGCTGGTCTACCTCCTGGCGACGATGTTCGTCGTCGTCGCGGCCGTCCTGGGCTTCGCGGTGAACGCTCAGCACGGCGCGCTGCCGGCCGTGGTCGACTCACAGCGGGACATCGTCGCCAAGCTGGCCTCCAGCATTCGGCTGGACGCCACGGCCCGACGCGAGGAACTGACCCGGATGGTGCAGACCCGCGGCGAAAGTTCCGACGCCGAGCTGCTGAATCGCCTGATCAGCGGGGGACGCAACATCAGCGGTGCGTTGATCATGGACGCCGGAACCCGGCAGGTGATCACGGCCAAGGGCGCGGAGCTGCCACTTGAGCTGCTGCCCGCGGAACTACCGATCGGCTCCACCCTGGCGGTGACGAACGCCGACGGGCCCCTCATGGTGTACGGGATCGCGCTGGACGAGACCCGGGTCGTCCTGGCCACGCAGCCGCTCACCATGCGGAACCTGCGACTCAACCCGGACGCCGGACACGGCATCCACGCCCTGACCCCGGACGGCACGATCAGCCTGATGCAGGGGGCCAACGCGGTCGAGGCGGCCCACCTGCCGGCGATCTTCGAAGGACTGGTCGAGGCCGGCTCCCGGCAGAGCCGACAGGTCGTCGTCAAGGAATGGTCGGACCGACGACTGCTGGTCTCCTCCGCCCCGGTGGGCAAGTCCGGCCTGGTGATCGTCTCCCTGCTCACCACCGAGGTGAGCACCGGAACCTCGCTGCGCAAGGGCCTGCTGCTGGGGCTCAGCCTGCTGGCCGTCGGCCTGCTCAGCTTCTGGGTCATGCGCAGGTCGCTGTTCCTGCCGGTACGTGTGCTGCTCAGCCAGGCCAAGGCGGACGCCTGCGGCGCCATCACCGCCCGGCGGCCGAAGCTGCGCATCCGGGAGGCGCACCGGATCGCCCGCGCCCTGGCCCTCACCTCCGGTGAACAGTTCCCCACCGACCGACGCTGGCGCCCGACCGTGTTGCAGGGCCTCAGCGTCGCGCTCGTCATCGCCCTGCTCTGGCCGGCGGCGGTCGTCGTGCTCGGACTTCAGGCTCCGGAACCGACCGTTCCGGTGCAACTGATGCGCGACGAGGAGAACCGCGCCGAGGAGGCCAGCAGTGCGCTCGGCAACCTCCTCGACGGCGGACTGGTCACGGTCTCGCGGACCTCGTACGGCTTCAACGTGCAGGATCTGGAGCAGGCCGGCAGGCGACTCGACCGGGAACTCGACACCGACGACCGGTTGCGGGCGCTCTACCTGGTGGATCGGGACGGCAAGGTGCTGGCCGGTGCGGGCCGCCGTCCGCTGCGTACCGTCGAGCCGCTGCCCGGCGAGATCGGCATCCACCTGGACCGGACGGTGCAGCGCCTGCCGGTGGTGTACGCCTACAACCAGATGGCCGACGGCTACTCGATCGTCGGCGAGTTCGACCCGGATCGCCTGCTGGGCCTGGTGCGCCGGGTCAGCGGGCGTACCTATGTGGTCGACGCCGAGCTGCGTACCGTGCTGGATTCCGACGGTTTCCGGGCCTTCCAACCCCTTCAGGGTGACCTGGTCCGGGAGGCCGCGGTGGAGGCCCTGCCGGGCGGGACGGTCGGCCGGTCACGTACCGCCGAGGGGGAGCCCGCCCTGGTCGCCGCCGCCGGTCTGTCCGCGCCCGGGACGGTGGCCCACCTGGAGTGGGCGGTCGTCATCGAGCAGGACACCTCCGGGCTGCGGCTGCCGGAGCTGGTCGAGCAGCGCTGGACCCTGCTGATGGCCGGGGCGGCCGTCGGGGTCATCCTGCTGACCCACGTGTGGCAGCTCTACATCTTCGTCCGGCCCCTGCGTCGGTTGGCGAATGTCGCCGACCGGATGAGCGAGGGCAACGTCGAGCTTCCGGTGCCGCCGCAACGGCACGACGACATCGGTGCGATCGCGATGTGTCTGGAGATCTGCCGCCAGGTCCGGCACACCGGCTCGGCGCGATTCGGCGGGGCCCTGCGGCTGCGGGGCGCCGGGGCCGATCGCACCACCGTCCTGCCGAGGGTGCGTTCGGCGGCGGGCACCGGTCGGGGGACGAAGGGCTGACATGTTCTACCTGTACACCGTCTACAGCTTGTGCTGTCTCGCCCTGGTCGTGGCGGGAGTGATCGAGCAGCGGAACCACTACCGCAACCTGAACACCATCCCGCACCGGGTGCTGGTCAACGGCATTCGGGGCAAGAGTTCCATCACCCGGCTGTGCGCCGGTGCCCTGCGCGGTGGGAACAAGGTCGTGGTGGCCAAGACCACCGGCACCGCGGCCCGGTTCATCTTCCCGGACGCCAGCGAGGAGCCGGTGCACCGCAAGTTCGGCATCGCCAACGTGGTGGAGCAGATCGGCATCGTCCGGCGAGCGGCCGTCTATCACCCGGACGCCCTGGTCATCGAGTGCATGGCGGTCATGCCGGCGCTTCAGGAGATCAACCAGAGCAAGTTGATCCGGTCGAACATCGGGGTGCTGTGCAACGTCCGCGAGGATCACCTGGCCGAGATGGGGCCCACCCTCGACGACGTGGCCCGGTCGCTGAGTCGTTCCATGCCTGAGGGTGGCATCTGCATCACCGCCGAGAAGGACCGGTTGGCCATCCTGGAACAGGAGGCGGCCAAGCGGAACTGCCGACTGATCTCGGTGGACCCGGAGTCGGTGACCGACCAGGAGATGGCCGGCTTCGGCTGGATCACCTTCAAGGAGAACGTGGCGATCGCCCTCGCCGTCGCCGCGGAACTGGGAGTCGACCGGCGCAGCGCCCTGGCCGGGATGTGGGCGGCGCCCCCCGATCCCGGGGTGCTCTCCGTGGCCCGGGTGCTCCACCAGGAGAAGCGGGTGCGCTTCGCGAACATCTTCGCCGCCAACGACCCCGAGTCGACCTTCATGAACATCCAGCAACTGGAGCAGCAGCAGTTGATCAACCGGCCGTTGACCATGGTGATCAACTGTCGTCCGGACCGGGTGGAACGCAACGGGCAGATGGGCACCCTGGCCGGTCGCGTACAGCCGCAGCGGATCGTGCTGATCGGCGAGATGACCCGCAGCGCCCGGGTCAACGTGCCGGCGGACCTGCAAAACCGGGTGGTCGACCTGGGCGGCAAGCTGCCCCCCGAACGGCTGGTCGCCGAGGTGATGGCCGCTACCGCCCCGGACGGCTCGGTGATCGCGGTCGGCAACATCCACGGTCAGGGTGAGGTGCTGCTGCACGAGCTGGCCGCCCTGCCGAGTTGGGAGCCGCGCGGCCGTGACCGCGCCGAATCGATGTTGCGTACGCCGAGCACGCCCGGGTTCGACGTGGACGCCGAGACCGTTTTCCTGGGAGGGATCCGGCGATGATTTTCGGGGGAGAGCTGAGTGCTCAGCTCGCGACCGCATGCCTGGGCATCGGCCTGGTCTTCGCGTTGCTCTGTTACCTGACCACCAACCTGTCCCCGGGCGGGATGATCACGCCCGGCTGGATCGCGTTGGCGCTGATCGAGGACCCGCTCCAGGCCGGGGTGATCGTGGTGATGACCGTGGTCACCTACGGCCTGACCCGGCTGATGCAGCGCATGGTGATCCTCTACGGCAAGCGACTGTTCGCCGCGATCGTGCTGCTCAGCGTTTTCCTTCAGATGACGCTGTTCATCATCGTCCAACGCGATCTACCGTTGCTCTTCGCCCACCAGACCCTGGGCTTCGTCGCGCCGGGACTGATCGCCTACCAGCTCGTCCGGCAGCCGCCGAAGGCCACCGTGCTGGCCACCATCATGGTAACCGCCATCACCTACGGGGTCGCGGTGAGCGGCGTCGTGGCCGGCTTCGTGCCGGTCACCTGATCACCGATCGAAGAGGTAACGGGGAATGAACTACCGGACCTACTCGCGCAGCCAGGCGGCGCTGATGGTGATCGCCGCCTTCACCCTGCTGGTCGGCGGCGGCACCTTCACCTATGTAGCCGTCCGGCACTCCATACCGGCTCCGCTCGAACTGAGCCTCGGTCCGCAGGCCGCACAGGCCGCCACCCCGGCGGCGACCAGCGGGCTGCGCTACATCCGGCTGACCGCCCCGGACCGGACCCAGGTGCTCGACGACAAGGGCAAGACCATCGCGATCATGACCGACGGCTCCCGTACGGTCCATCTGATCGGCAAGAAGCGGACCTTCGCCGAGCCTCGGTTCACCAAGGCCAAGCTGCACTCCGAGTTCTGGGTACGGCTGGCCCCCCGACAGTGGCGGGCCGGGGCGGAGAAGGAGAAGTGGTTCATCGACTGGTTCGCCAAGGCGCGTAAGGACCGGTCGGCGGACATCCTCGCCCTGGCGATGGAGTACACCTACCTGGGCCAGCCCAAGCGGGACCGGGAGGGTCGGCAGTACTCCGGGGACGCGGCCTTCGGCCCCCTGTCGAACATCGACCCGGACGGTCGGGCGGAGAACTCCGACTTCTACGACTACCTGGGGATCTCGTGGAGCTTCCCGGACAAGGAGGAGCGGCCCAGTCCGTCGCACTTCCTCAGTCTGGACTGCTCGGGCTTCGTCCGGATGGTGTACGGCTACCGGGCCGGCTACCCGCTGCTCGGCACCAACAACGCCGGTCCCGGGCTGCCCCGCCGGGCCACCGCGATGGCCTCGGTCGGACCGGGCACCCAGCTGATGCCGAACACCGGCAAACGGGCCCGCGAGCTGGACCGTCTGCTCCCGGGCGACATGCTCTTCTTCAACGCCGGCCCGATCCAGGGCGCGAACATCGAGCACATGGGCATCTACCTCGGTGTCGACGACCGTGGTCACCACCGCTTCATCTCCAGCCGTACCACCGCCAACGGGCCGACCATGGGTGACCTGGGCGGCGAGTCCATCCTCGACGGCACCGGCTACTGGGCGCTGCGGTTCCGGACCGCCCGCCGAGTGTGAGCTTCGCGGCGGCTCGTCGGGGTCAGCCCTCGGCGAGCCGCTCCGCCAGCGCCGCCACCACCCGGTCGCCGGTGGCCGAGTCGCTGCGGATCGACCAGTTCAACTCCAGGTGGACGAAGACGGTCCCGGCCTCGGCGGCGGCGCGTCCCTGCTCGTTGGTGCGTCCTTCCAGTTGACCGCAGCGGCGTACCCAGGACCGGCAGGTGCGCAGACCCAACTCGGAGAGGCTGTCGGCGATCCGGCGGGCCAGCCGGTTCGTCGGTGCCGAACCGGTCGACACGACGACGTCCGAGGAGGGCAGGTTGCGGTCGGCGAAGCCGTGCAGCTGGATCTCGTCGAGACCGGCCTCGGCGAAGGCCACGGCCAGACTGTGGAACAGCGAACGGTTGTTGTGGGCCACGTCGGCGGCGCCGGCAGCGGCCTGCCGGTGTGCACCGGCGACGAGGAGCACACTGCCGGGGACCCGGCGGTGCAACGCCAGCCCGATCTTCTCGGTGTTGATGTCGAATCCGGGATGCGGCACCTCGATCACCGTGCGGGGGGTGGTCGACCGGTCGACCAGTACCGCCCCCCAGGTCCGGCTGTCGGAACCGCCGGCAAGGTAGCTGCTGCACTCCCGACCGGTGGCCGGATCGACGCCGTGCCGGGCCGCAAAACCCAGGTCGGCGAAGAGCCGGTCGGCATCCTCCGTCTTGTCGCCCCCCGCCACCAGCGCCCGGGCCGCCTGCGCGGCCGTACGCCGTTCCGCCGAATCCGGATCACGGTACGGCCCTCCAGCCGACAACGACCCGGTCAACTCGTCGACAAGCCCCGCCACATCCAATTCGCTGGTGCCTGACGAAGGGCCAGAACCACACCCCCCGCTGAGCAGCCCGACCGCCGTAGCCGCAGCCAACACCGTCCGTCGGCTAGGACCCACGCCCCCCGGCTCATTCCCCACCCGAAGCAGGCTAGCCCACCCACCCCCACCCCGCCTCTCCCCGTCGATCTTGCACTTTCTGCCTCGACAAATCAGGTCAGAAGGGCCATATAGGCGACCGAAAGTGCATGATCGACGCGGAGATGCGGGTGAAGGAGTGGGGGAGATTAGGAGGCGGGGGGCGGTTTGGGGGGGCGTGGGGTGGGAAGTCGGTAGTCGTGCGAGAGCTATTGACGAAGATTGAGCAGAACTCCCGCCTTGACCGGTTCGGCGACCGGTTGCAGCGCGCGGTACAGGGCACCCTGCGGGGGCAGCGGGTCCGGGACCTGCTGCACGGGGTCTGGCTGGGGCATCCGCTGCACCCGGCGATGGTGCAGGTCACGGTCGGTTCCTGGATGAGTGCGGCCGTACTGGATCTGCTGCCGGGTCAGCGGCGGGCCGCCACCGCCCTCATCGCGGTCGGCACCGCCAGCGCCGTGCCGTCCGCGGTGGCGGGGCTCAACGACTGGGCGGCCCTGGCCCGTGACCAGCGCCGGGTAGGCCTGGTGCACGCCGCCTCGAACAGCGTGGCCCTGGTGTTGTACGGGGGCTCGTTGGCCGCCCGGCTGTCCGGCCGCCACGGCTTCGGCCGCACCCTGGGCTTCCTCGGACTCAGCGCCGCGAGCGCCGGGGCGTACATCGGTGGGCACCTGGCCTACAAGCAGGGTGCCCAGGTGAACGTCAGCGTCTCCGACCTGCACCTGATCGGCGAGGGGTGGCACCCGATCGGCGAGATGGCCAGCCTGCCCCAACGGGAACTGGTCACCCGCAAGGTCGACGACGTCTCGGTGATTCTCTACCGGCACGGCGAGGACGTGACCGTGATGCTGGAGCGCTGCCCCCACCAGAGCGGGCCGCTCGGCGAGGGCGAGGTACGCGAGATCGACGGGCACGCCTGCGTGGTCTGCCCCTGGCACGGCAGCACCTTCCGCCTCAACGGCGGCGAGGTGGTGCACGGCCCTTCCTCCAACGACCAGCAGATCCTGCCCACCCGCGTGGTGAACGGCAGGCTTGAGGCACGCCTGCCCTGACCCGCAAGCCGGCAAGCACGCCTGCCGACCCGCAGGCCGGCGAGGCGCGCCTGCCCTGACCCCCTGACCTGCAAGCCGCTGGACGGCAGTTCCTCAGTCCTTGCGGTGCCGGCCGGAGGGAAGTTCGCGGGGCGCGCTGCTGCGCCGGTGCTGCCAGGTGCTGGCCGAGGTGGTGACGGGTCGTCGGCGCAGGCCCAGCACGGCGCCGATCTGTGCGCCGACGATGCTGGCCACGGCCAGTACGGCGGAGATGGCCAGCGGACGGTTCACCCGGTCGGGATCGCCGGCCCGGGCCGCGCCCACGGTCACCACCGGCGGCTGGTCTTCGGAGGCCTCGTCGCGGGGTGCGGTCGGCTGCCGATCCTCCGGCGAGACAGGCACCGTTGTCGCCGACCCCGGCTGCGGCGTCGTCCCACCCGGCTGCGGCGTCGTGCCGCTCGGCTGTGGAGTCGTGCCGCTCGGCTGTGGCTTCGTCCCGCTCGGCTGCCCGGAGGCGCCACCTTGCGGGGCCTCGCTCGGTCCCGTCCCGCCCGGTCCCGTCCCGCCCGGCTTCGTCGGAGTGGGCGTCTCCGCGCCGCTGTCCGGGGCGGCCGGCTGCGGCGAGGGCCGGGCCGGTGTCGCCTTCGGGGTGACCAGCCGACCGGTGGCGTGGGCCCGTACCCCCTGGTCCTGGGCCTGAGTCGGGAGCTTGATCAGTTGGCCGGGGCGGATCTGGTCCGGGTTGCGCAGCCCGTTGAGGGTGGCCAGTTCGCGGTAGTCCTCGAAGCCGTCCAGGTACCGGTCGGCGACCTTGCCCAGGTAGTCGCCCTTGGCCACCTGATAGATCGGGGTGTCGGCCGTGGCCCGGTCCGCCCGTACCGTCGCCCGGGTGTCCGACCCCATCGCCGTCAGGCCGGTCGCGGAGGAGGCGTACGCGACCGCTGCGGTGGGGGTGGCCTGGTACGGCCCGGTGGTGTACGCGGCGGTGGCGGCGGCGGCCGGGCTGGCGACGAGGATCAGCGCGACCGAGCCGACCAGGGCGGCGGCGGCCCGCTGCTGCCGGCCCATCCCGGGCAGCCGGGGGGCGGGTCGGCGCAGGGTCTGGGCGCCCAGTTCCACAAGCACCGAGAGGGCGAAGGTGGCCCAGCCGAACCAGCCGACCAGGGCCAACGCCCGCAGGAACAGTTGGCCGTCGTCCCGGCTGGTCAGGGTGGTGCCGATCTCCGCCAGGGTGGGTACGTGGTCGGGCAACGGGTTGCCGGCGAAGGCCAGCAGGGCGATCGGCCCGCCGACCAGCAGGCCGACCAGCACGACCAGGGCACCGATGCCGGTCAGGATGCGACCGAAGCGCCGTAGGGCGGTACCACCCGATGCGGCCATGACGACCTCCTTCTCTCAGGGGAGCCCGGTCAGCGGCCGCGCGGTCGCCTCACCGGAGACGGTGACGGTGTTGGAGAAGCCGAAGAGGCCGAGCATGGCCCGGCGGTAGGTGACCGTGACGCGTACCCGGATCTGGGTTTCGCCGTCGACCACCGGGAAGTTGACGGTGTGGCCGCTGGCCCCGGCGGCGGCCAGGTAGTCCGCCACGGCGAGACGGGCCTGCCGCTGGTTGATCTGCTTGGGGCCACCCTCGATGGCGGCAGCCCGGTCGATGGCCTGGCCGCCCGCCCGCGCCGCCTCGGCGGCCAGGTTCTCGGCCCGCTGGAGGGTACGCAGTTGTCCCGCGCCGTCGAAGGCCATGCCGATGATGGCCAGTACCCCGACCATGGCGACGGCGAGGAAGATGCTCACCCGCCCGGCGTCGCCCCGGCCGGCGGTCATCCCCGGCTCCGGTAGCGGTCCAGGGGGGAGGTGAACGAGGCGGTGATCCGGTTGCCCGTCGGCGTCCTGTTCAGCACCGGAAGCCTGATGTCCTGGTAGGACACCGTGCAGGCGAGTTCGACCGTGACGGAGGCCTCCTGCCCGACCCGGCTGCGGAAGGCCGCGTTGAAGGTGGTGGACCGGCCGTCGACCGTGCCCCGGAAGGTGAGCTGTGGGGCGCCGGTGCAGGACACCCCCCGCCAGTCGAGTTGCTGCCGTACCGCCTCCCGGGCCTCCCGGCGGGCGGTGGGGGCGTCCCGGGAGATCGAGGCCGCGCGGGCGGCGTCGTGGGCGGCGGCCTCCAGGGCTTCACTGGCCACGGCGGTACGACCGGCGACCCCGGCCAGCACCATCAGCGCGACGAAGGCCGGTGCCAGTACGGCCACCTCGATCGAGACCGAGCCCCGGCTCATGGAGTGGTCCATCGTTCCACCGTCCCGTGTGCGCTCTGCCGGACGGAGAAGGTGACGCCCGGTACGACCGACAGGGCTCGACCGGTCACCGTGCAGGTCACCTCGGTGGCCGTGGTGACACAACTCGGCCCCGGCTCCTTCCACCCGACCAGCCAGTCGCCCGCCTGGTTGAGGAAGGTCGTCGCCCGTTGGGCACCGGCGTCCGGGGCGGCATCGTGCAGCCGTTGGGCGTTGACGCCGCTCTGCGCGGCGTTGAGCGCGGTCGAGCGGGCCACGAAGACTGCGGCGACCTGGATTGCGGCGAACAGCATCAGCAGGATCGCCGGCAGGGTCACAGCCAACTCGACCGGGTTGCCACCCCGTTCGCCGTCGCCCGACAGCCGGTGGTGCCGGATGGCCGTGACCATCCGGCACCCTGCGGCGGTGAGAGCGCGGCGCATAGGTCAGCGCGTCGTCGGGTCTTGGTGGGTGGGGATGTTGTCCATCCAGTCGTTCGCCGCGCCGAGCGCGGCGGCGGTCACCGCCATCGCCACGGCCACCAGGCCGAAGATGATCACAGCGGTGGGCACCGGGCTGTCGCCCCGGTCCCCGCGCATTTCCGTCAGGCGGGTCTGAAGCGCCACCTGTAGCTGGGTCACTCGCGCGTTCAGCGCGCCCGGCAGTGTGGTGAGGACGGACATGGTCTGCTCCTTCGCTTGCGGGTCGGATTCAGAGGCGGGCAAGGAACGGATAGATGGCGAAGCCGAGCAGGACGAAGACCAGCAGCGCGCCCGGGATGTCGAGCCGACTGGTCACTCCCTCGGCCCTGGCCAGGTTGTCGGTGCGGATCTGGTCGCGCAGCGAGTCGGCCCGGCTGCGCAGGGTCTCGTGCACCTGGGCGCCCTCGCTGCCGGAGGAGCGCATGATCGCCCCGACATCGCCCAACTCCGGGATACCGATCCGGTCGGCCAGGTCACGCAGCTCGTCCCAGGGTGAGTGCATCTGCATCTGGGCCATCCGCAGCGCCTCGGAGATCCGGTCGAAGACCCAGCCCTCGCAGATCGCCGCGGCTCGTTCCAACGACTGCACCGGCCCGTGCGCGGCGGCCAGCTGCAACGCCACCAGGTCCAGGTAGGTGCAGACCGCCTGGCGGAACTCCTCCCGGGCGGCCTCGGCCCGGGTCAGCACCGCCCGGTGCGCCACCAGGGCACAGAGGGCCGCCAGGCCCAGGCTGCCCAGCACCGGTACGGCCACCGGCAGCGAGATGCCGACGGCGAACAGGGTGAAGCTGAGCAGGGCCGGTGCGGCCAGCCCGATCAGGGCCGACAACACCATGGAGAGGGCGTACTGCTCCGGGGTGCGGTCCAGCAGGGCCAGCTGTCGGTGCGGGGGGCGCAGCCAGCGGGCCAGACCGGTGAGCCAGTCCAGTCGCCGGTCGACCGGGGTGGGGCGGGCGGCTCCGGCCGGCGGGTGCAGCCGACGCAACGCCGGGCCGAGCGCGGGGGTGGCCGGCACCAGTTCGCGTACCACCAGGAACACCCCCAGCCCGACCGCCGCTCCGGCGACCACGGCGATGGTGAGATGCAGGTTCACGCCACCACCTCGTGGGGATCGGGGGCGGGCAGGAAGCGGGCCGGTCGGGGCGGTTGGCTCATCGAGCGCACCCAGGCCAGCAGGCCGACGAAGGCGGCACCCAGCACCGCCATCACCAACTGCCCGAAGAAGGTGCCGTACGGCTGCACGTACTCGGCGTTGAACAGCCCGTACGCGATGGTGGCCAGGGTCATCCCGGTGAGGAACCGGACCGCGAACCGGGGCTGGGTGCGTTTGGCCTCGATCTCCCGCCGGGTGGTGACCTCGGCCGCCGCCGCCGAGGCGATCGAGCCGAGCACGTCGCCCAGCCGTTCACCCCGGTCGGTCAGGTGCAGGATGAGGGCCGCCACCACCTGGTCACAGACCGGGTCGCCGATCTCGTCGGCGAAGGCCAGCAGGGCGGAGCGGGCCAGCCAACCGGCCTGGAGCCGGGCGGCGAGCAGCCGTACCTCCTCCTGGATCTCCTCCGGCGCGGTGCCGACCGTGCCGATGATCGCCTGCTGGAGTCCCTGCCCGGTGGCGGAGACGTCCTTGAGTCGACGGGTCCACTCACCGACCGCCTCGATCCGGGCGATGGCCCGCTGCTCGGCCCGGCCGACCGAGAACAGCCACGGGGTGCCCGGCACCGCGATCGCCACCAGCAGACCGACCACCGGCAGCCCGGTCAACAGGAAGGCCAGGGCGCCCGCGACCACCGCGCCGATCAGCAGAGTCTGGTGGGCCTGCTGCTCGCGGGCGGTGGTGCCGGAGCCGCGCCACAACCGGCCGATCCCCGGGCCCGCGCCCGGTGCCGGGCCGGGCGGGCGGCGGGTGCCGACCAGGGCCACGACGGTCAACACCAGCCCGGCCACGCAGGCCGCCCCGGAGACCACGGCGAGAAGTTCGATGTTGTCGAGCACCGCTCACCGCCGACCTAGTCGGGTCTGCTTGGGGCGGCGCCAGGCACCCTGCCCGGCCTCGATCCAGCGGCTCAGCAGCCGGGCGTCGTAGCCCACCCGCAGCAACTGGTCCCGGACCCGTTCGGGCAGGTGCCGGGGTACCGCCCGACCGTCCGGACCGGGTGCGAACACCTTCGTGGTGGTGATCCGGTTGCCGTCACCGACCCCGATCACCTCCTCGATGTGCGAGACGAACCGGTGCTTGCGCCCGCCGATGCCGGTCTCGTCCTCGACGGTGACGTAGACGATCAGGTCGAGGGCGTTGCCGGCCATCCGGCGGGCCTGGTCGACCGTCATCTCCCGACCGTGGGCCAGGGCCAGCTCGATGATCCGTTCGCTGACCCCACCCGGGGTACGGGCGTGGATCGTGCACATCGACCCCCGGCTGGTGGTCATCGCCTGGAGCATCGGCACGATCTCCCGGGACCGCACCTCACCGACGATGATCCGCAGTACCCCCATCCGCAGCGACACCGGGATCAGGTCGGCGATGCTGATCTCACCGGCCGGTCGGCCGTCGGGCCCGCGTTCACCGTGCCCCTCGCGGGCCTCGAAGCTCATCACCGCCCGGTGCCGTCCGGTCCGGCGGGCCGGCAGCAACTCGCGGCTCTCCTCCAGCAGCACGTACGGCTCGTCGGGCGGGATCTCGCTCATCAGGCCCCGGATGACCGTGGTCTTACCGGCCCCGGCCAGCCCCGCGACCATGATGTTCAACCCGGCCCGCATCGAGGCGCGGAGGAAGTCGCGCACCAGGGGGTCGATCATCTCGTCCAGGTCGGCTCGACTGCCGGCCAGGTCGTCCAGGGTCACGTCGAGGGTGTTGTGCTTGCGGATCACCGCGTACGGGCGGTGGCTGACCAGGAACACCGCCGCCAGTCGGCTGCCGTCGGGCAGTTGCAGGTCCAGGGTCGGTTTCGAGGTGGACAGGGAGCGTTCGGTGGCCCCGGCCCGGCGGGCCGCCGCCTGGAGGATCTCCACCAGCTCGTCGTCGCTGTCCGCGATCGGCTCGACCCAGTCCACCCCACCCCCGTGTCGGGTGATGCGCACCTGGTCGCAGCCGAGGATGTGGACCTCCTCGATGGTGTCGTCGACCAGCAGGGTCTGGAATCGACCGAGACCGGCCAACTCGGCGGTGACCTGGTCGAGCAGCAGCCGTTCCTCACCGGCGGCCATCGGGGTGCCGGCCCGGCGCACCGAGTCGGCGTACTCGGCGACCAGCAGCACCGCCAGCCGGGCCCGCTCGGTGTCCTCCTCGTCGACGCTGAACTCCCGGCCCCGCTGCCATCGGGTGAGCTCCTCGCTGAGCTGGCGGCGCAGCTCCCGGACCACCTGGAAGTCCACCCGTGCCCGGGGTGCGGGTTCGGTCGCCGCCGGCACCGCCGACACCGGCACCGGCGGGGCGGAGTGGGGCCGACCGTTGGGCGGGGGCAGCGGCGGGGCGATCGAGGTGGCGCCGGGTGGCTGCCGACGGGGATCCGAGGAGACCGGCTCAAAGCGCATCGGGCACCCCCTGCGAGACCGGCCAGGCCAGGCGGGCTCGGCGCCGTTCCAGCAGGGCCCCGACCGGCACCTCCAACTCGCGGGCGGCCCGCAGCAACGGCCGCCCGGCCCGCACCGTGCCGCCCAGGCTCAACACCCCGGCGGTACGCGGATCGTGCGGCAGCCGGGCGATCACCGGTAGCTGGAGGGCCTTGCTGATGTCGCCCTTGCCGTGGCCGTCGCCGATCAGCAGCAGCCGCAGGGTGCCGGGCTCCACCCGATGCTCGGCGAAGTCCCGTTCGAGGGTCTTGAGCATGGCCCGGGTGGCGGACAGGTCGGGTAGCTGAGCCCGGGTGACCACCAGCACCACCGAGGCGGCCCGCAGCAGGGGCCAGGGCGGGCCGACCACCTGGAGCCGACCACAGTCGACGATCACGTCGTACGGGGGGTCGCCGTGTTCCAGCCCGGTGAAGAAGTCCGCGAACCGCTGCCACAGCGGGATGACACTGCCGGCCTGGGCCGGGTCCACCACGCCGGGCAACAGCAGGCGTTCCCGGCGCGGCGCGTCCAGATCGACAAGCTGCGACCAGAAGGCCGTGTCCAGGTTGCCGTCGCGCAGTTCCCCGACGGCCAGTTCACCCAGGCCGCGGGGGCCCTCCAAGGCACCGCCGAGATAGCCGGCCAGGATCGAGCCGCCGGCCGGATCGCACTCGGCCAGGACCACCCGACGATGCCAGCTCAGCGCGCAGGCCAGCGCCGTGGTGGTCACCCCCGGGGAGCCCTTGGCCGAGACCAACGCGATGAGCGCCATCAGGCCGCCTTGGTCAGCACGACCGCGAGCCGGTCCTGCGCGGCCAACGCCACCACCGCCGGTACGTCCCGGACGGCCAGGGCCAGGTAGACCACCACCTCGTCGCGGCCGTCCGTGCTGACCGCGTCGGTGACGGTGGCGGTGAACCGGGTGGTGCCGGAAGAGGAGTTGCTGCTGTTGTCGTCGCGGGGGGTGCTGACCAGCAGAATCTGGTCGCCGGGGCGAAGCTTGGGGGCCGGCACCTGGGCGGTGCGCAACCCCAGGGCGATCTGCTGCTGACCCGGGCCGAGCAGGGGCTTGTCGGTGAGCTGCGCCATGGTCAGCAAGGTGCCGGGGGCCAGCGAGACAGCGGCCCGCATACCTACCACCTCGGCCAGTCGACCGGCCGGCACCGGGTCGAGCCCCTGCCCACCGGCCACCTGCACGGAGACCAGGTCACTGGCGCTGAGCACGCCGCCGACCTCAACCGTCCGGGCGATCGCCAGGTAGCTGCCGGTGGCCCGGACGGAGGTGACCGCGAAGGCCGAACCCAGCCCACCCAGGGCGATCAGCAGTACGGCCAGCCCGAGCAGCCCGGGGCGGACCCGGCGTTGCCGGACCACCTTGGGTGGGGCGACCGGTGCGTCCACTGGAGAGGGTCCGTTGCGGGTCGCCACGCTCATCGGGTCACCACCTGAAGTTCGTTGATCTGGATTTGCACCGGGCCGGTGGTGCGGGTGACCCCACCGATGCTCCCGGTCGTGCCGCTGCTGCTGCGCCAGGTGACGCTCCAGTGCGTGGTGGCCTGAACCTCGTAGGTGTCGGCCTTGGTGTAGCCGTTGTGGTAGCCGCAGTCGGGGGAGCGCTGCCCGGCGTGCCGACCCCGCCGGTCGTACGCGGTGCCCGGACCGTCGCAGGTGACCTTGTCGCCGTTGCCCATGTCCCAGACGATCCGGTCGACCTCTGCCTGGATGGTGACCGTCAGGCCCCGGTCGGAGGCGGAGGCGCTTTGCGGGCCGAAGTAGGTGGCACCTCGGCTGGCCCACATCCAGACCGGCAGCCCGACCAGCCCGGGGCCGATGTCCTTGCGGGGGGCGACGGCCGCTCGGGGGGCCAGCAGGGTGATCGAGGCGAAGGCCCGGCGGGCCAGTTCCTCCGGGTCCGGCGGAGCACCGAAGCCCGGCGGCGGCTCCTCCAACAGTTCGGTGTGTGTGCTGCCCAGCGAGATGGCGTCACAGGTGATCGTGTACCACTGCCACCCCTCGGGTGCCTCCTGCTGGGGCACGGAGAGCTGGTAGTAGCAGCCGTTGGAGCTGTTGAACCAGCCCAGGTCCGCGTCATAGCAGGGGACGGTCTGCCCCCGCCACTGGCAGACGCCGCTGCCGCCACTTCCACCACCGTTGTTCCCGCCGTCGTCGCCACCGTTGCCCCCGCCACCGGGGGTGCCCGGGTCGTCGTCCCAGACGTTGCAGTTGGGTTGGGCCGGAGGGCATTCGCCGCCGGGGTCGGCCGCACCGGCCGGCACCTGCGGGCCGGTGACCAGCAGCAGGGTCAGGGTGGCGCCGAGCAGCACCCGGCGCAGAGCCCTGCGGGGTGGCCGGTGGTGTGCCGCCCGGGTCAGCACGGCTGGTCCGGGTGGGCGGAGCCGCTGCTGATCAGCCAGCGACCGTCCGGATAGCGGGTGGCCGTGGCGGTGGCCAGGTGACGGGTGCCCCGGGTGCCCGGCACCACCTTCTTCTTGTCGGCGACGTAGACCAGTCGGTAGCCGGTGGCGTCGACGCAGTCCTGTATCTCCACGGCTGGTGGTTTCCCGTCCAGATCGATCGAGATGACCTCGGGATCGGAGCGCAGGGTTCCCGCGCTCACCGCGCCGTTGGCGCGAGCCTGCACGAGGCTCAGCCGGACCCGGGTCAGCAGGGGATCGGCCAGGAACCGGGTGAGTTCCGGATGTTGCGGGTCACTGTTGCGGCTGGCCGCGCGGGAGGCGGTCAGATAACCGGCGTACGCCTTCAGGGCCGCCTTCTCGGCGGCCTTCTCCTCGGCGGCCCGCTCGTTGCCGGTGGGCCGGTTGCGGTCCGGTAAGGAGGTGCCGGTGGCCTCCGGTGGGCCGGCGCAGGCGGTGGTCGCGCCGACCGTGGCCACCGCGACCAGGCCGGCCGTCCAGCGACTCAACTGCCGTGCTCGCACCGTGCCTCCTCGGTACCGACCCGGCGACCGCCGTCGCCGAGGTTTCGGGCGTGCGGCAGCGCGACCGGATGTTCCTCTCCAGGCCGGTCCGATACGCAGTCGCATTTGCCCTTATGGATCTTCCACAAATGCACTGTCCTGGGTGGTTATGGCCGTCGGACGTGGGTTGCGTCACATCCAAGGGGCGAGCATAAGCTGACGCCGGCCGATGCAACAGAGGCAATTCATGTGACTACTCTGAGTCATGAACGGTGGTGGTGCTCGATGGTTACCGCAGGGTTGCCCAGGCCGGTCGGGGAGGTGTTGAGAGGGCTGGGGGCCGGGCGGCGCCCGGCGGGATCCCGGCTTGGTGGACAGGGCGCGGAGGCCCTCTGGGGTGGGGTGGGAAGTGGCTTGTGGCCCGATCCGTCCCCCGATCGGGCGCGGATAATCGGCCGCCAATTGCGCGCCATGGGAATTCCATCAATGCCGGGAGGGTCGGTCGGCCCAGTCGAGATCGACCGTGAGGGTTCCGTTTCGCAACCTCCGGTTGACCACGGCGTCCGAGCGGCCAGACTACGTACCGTGTTCACTTCGGCGGGGAGGCCGGCGTGACCCGGCCCTCCGCCACCGAGCCGACGCGCTCCGACAGCCCGGCCCGCCGACCGGGCACCTCCGCCCGCCGACCGGGCACCTCCGCCCGCCGCTGGTCCCGGATGGTGGCCGGGCTGACCCTCACCCCCCTGCTGCGGTACGCCGTCGCCCGGCACGCCGTACCGTCGGGAACCGAGCGCCGCAGCGGCTGCGACGCCTGCGGCACCCCGATCCGCCTGGACCAGCCCTGGCCGGCACTGGGCCCGACCGCCCGCTGCGGCACCTGCCGCGCCCGCGTCGGCGCCCCACCGGTCACGGTGGAACTGGTCACCCTGGTCGCCGTGGCCCTGCTGCTGGTCGGTCCGCCCGCCGGAGAACTGATCGCCACGGCCTGGTGGCTGGTCTTCGCGGTGCCGCTGATCTTCATCGACCTGGCGGTACACCGGCTGCCCGACCGGCTGACCCTGCCCGCCGCCGCCGGCACCTGGCTGCTGCTCGGCCTCACCGCCCTGATCGACACCGGGCCTACCCCCTGGCTGTGGGCCACCGCCTCGGCCCTCGGCCTGGCCGGCTTCTTCGCCCTGACCACCCTGCTGTTCGGTGCCCGGGGCTTCGGTATCGGGGACGCCAAACTGGCCCTGGGAGCGGGCGCCCTGCTCGGCTGGTACGGCTGGGCGATGCCGGTGCTGGGGCTGCTGCTCGCGGTGACGATGTCCGGCCTGGTGGCCCTCGGGCTGCTGGTCACCGGTCGGGCCCGCTGGTCCTCCCACCTGCCCTTCGGGCCGTACCTGGTGCTCGGCACCCTGGGGGCACTGCTGCTGGTGTGGTGAGCGGGGCGACGGGGAACTGGGTCTCCCACCCTTTCGAACCCCCGTCAGGAGGCGTAGTGCAACGCACCCCCGACCGCTCGTCGGATCCGGACGAGTGCTGGCGGATCCGGCGTACCCACGAGGACCTGGATCGGCTCGGTGAGACCGAGTCGGCGTTCGCGTTGAGTAACGGCTGGCTGGGCTGGCGCGGCACCCTCGACGAGGGCCGACCCTGCGACATGCCCGGCAGCTACCTCAACGGCTTCTACGAGCGACGCAAGCTGAACTACCCCGAGGACGGCCACGCCTTCCCGCAGCTGTCCGACACGGTGATCAGCGCACCGAACGCCACCCTCATCCGGCTCTGGGTCGACGGCGAACCCCTGGACGTACGGACCGGGACCCTGCACGACCACGAGCAGGTGCTCGACCTGCGCGCCGGGGTGCTGCACCGCCGTACCGAATGGACCTCCCCCGGCGGGCATCCGGTCCGGATACGCAGCACCCGGCTGGTGTCCCTGCGACGTCGCCGGGTGGGGGCGGTCGAGTGGACGGTCGAAGCCCTGGAGGAGCCGGTCGAGCTGAGGATCTGCGCCGACCTGGTGGCCAACGAGTCCATCCCGGACCGCGCTGATGACCCGCGAGCCGCCGCCGTCATCGACGATCCGCTGGTCGGCGAGCTGCACCACGCCGACGGCACCACGGGGGTGCTGGTGCACCGCACCGAGCACAGCGGCCAGCGGGTCGCCGTGGCGGTGGCACACCAGCCGACGGCACCCGATCACTTCACGGACAGCGTGGACGCCACCGAGGACCGGATCCGGCTCAGCCTCACCGGTACCCTGCCCCCCGGTGAGCGGGTCACCCTGACCACCTTCGCGGCATACGAGTGGCAGCCAATCGACGGCACCTCGCCCAGCGACCTGGCCGACCAGGTGATGACCGAGGCGCAGGCCGCCCGGACGGACGGCTTCGCCGCCCTGCGCGCCGAACAACGGGCCGCCCTGGACGCCGCCTGGCGTACCGCCGATGTGCTTCTCGACGGTGACGACAAGCTGCAACAGGCGATCCGGTTCGCGATGTTCCACCTGATCCAGGCGGGCCGCCCCGACGGGGACCGGACCATCCCCGCCAAGGGGCTGACCGGCAACGGGTACGACGGCCACGTGCTCTGGGACACCGAAGGCTACGTCCTGCCGGTGCTCACCTATGTGGCGCCCGAGGTGGCCCGGGCCGCCCTGCGCTGGCGACACGCCCACCTGCCCCAGGCTGTGGAGCGTGCGGCGGAGCTGCGGCTGACCGGAGCCACCTTCCCGTGGCGCACCATCGGGGGACAGGAGTGCTCCGGGTACTGGCCCGCCGGTACGGCCGGGCTGCACGTCAACGCCGACATCGCGGATGCGGTGCTGCGCTACGTCACCGCCACCGGCGACGAGGAGTTCCTCGCCGGCCCCGGACTGGAACTGCTGGTGTGCACCGCCCGGCTGTGGGCCGGGTACGGGCACCACACCGACGACGGCCGCTTCCACATCACCGGGGTCACCGGCCCGGACGAGTACTCGGCCCTGGTCGACGACAACCTGTTCACCAACCTGATGGCCCGGCGGAACCTGCGCGGTGCCGCCGACGCGGTGCGACGCCACCCCGAGGCGGCAGGTCGGTTGGGGGTAGACCCGACGGAGGTGACCGCCTGGCGGGCCGCGGCCGACGCCATGACCCTGCCGTACGACGCCAAACGGGGGGTGCACCAGCAGTCCGCCGGCTTCACCGAGCAGCCTGAGTGGGACTTCGCCGGCACCAGCGAGGAGGACTACCCCCTCCTGCTGCACTTCCCCTACCTGGAGCTGTACCGGCACCAGGTGGTCAAGCAGGCCGACCTGGTGTTGGCGATGCAACGCTGCCCGGGGGAGTTCACCGCCGAGGAGAAGGCCGCCAACTTCGCCTACTACCAGACCCGCACGGTCCGGGACTCCTCCCTGTCCGCCAGCCCGCAGGGGGTGCTCGCCGCCGAACTGGGTCACCTGGACCTGGCGTACGACCTGTTCACCGAGTCGGTGTTGCAGGACCTGGAGGATCTTGGCGACAAGACCGGCGACGGCCTGCACCTGGCCTCCCTGGGCGGCGCCTGGCTGGCCCTGGTGCAGGGCTTCGGCGGGATGCGCGACGACCGGGAACTGCTGTCCTTCGACCCCCGGCTGCCGGACCGGATCGAGCGGCTGGCGTTCAGCCTGTGCTGGCACGGGCATCGGCTGCTGGTCACCCTCACCGCCGACCAGGCCCGCTACGAACTGCCCGACGCCCCCGCCGGAACCACCGTCGAGCTGTGGCACCACGGCGAACGGCTACGGGTCACCGCCGGAGAACCGGTGACCCGCCCGATGCCCCCGGTGCCCGACTTCGGCCCCGAACCCCCCTCCCCGGACGGCCGCCGCCCCAAGGGCCAGTAAGGCTGTCGCTACTCGCCGAGGGCTGAGCCGCCCGCCATCCGCTCCCGTACGGCGGTGAGTTCCTCGAAGGCGTACGCCCAGTTGTGGCACTTGAAGCTGCGCAGGCCTTCGATCGGGGTGCGGCAGTCGGCGCAGCGTACGCCCGCGATGGCGTCGGGGAGACCGGTGTTGACGTAGCGGCGCTCGCCGAGGATCACCGTGGCGATCATCATCGGGTCGTGCACGCCCTTCAGGGCGGAGGAGACGATGTCGTACCAGGTGATCCGGCGATCGCACTTCGGGCAGTCCGGCTGGTCGCCGCTGACCCACAGCGGAGCACCGATGGTGCGCGGTGGCATGCCGAGCAGCTTCTCGATCCGGCGTACGTCCGTCTCCGGGGTGGTCCAGCGGTGTCGGCCCGGCAGCGAGGCGGGTGAGTCGTAGACGGCCTGGAACAGCTCGGGGTCGACCTCGACGGTCTCGCGTTCGCTGGTCACGGCGTACCTCCCGGGGTTGTCGACGCCCTCACCGTGGCCACCGGCGGGCAACGGGCACAACCGGATCAACGACACGGCACCCCTACCGGCGTCGGCAGCATCTGACCGGGCAACCGGCTGCCCGCCCTCGGCGACCGGACGGGTCAGCGGTTCTGCCGTTCGACCGCGCGCCGCAGCACACCACGTACGCCGGGCAGGGTGATCGCGCGCATCGTGACCTCGTTCAGCCACACGTGTACGCGGCTGGGTGGGGCGTACTGGTGCATGCCGCGACGGGCGAGGGCCTGCCGCTTGACGACCTCCGGCCGTAGGGTGGCCTCCCAACCGGCCAGGGCGGCGGGGATGTCCTGGTCGGGTCGACTCAGGGCGGCACCGAGCCGGTCCGCGCCGGTCAGGGCCAGGGCGGCGCCGTGCCCGGCGAAGAGGGTGACGCACCAGGCGGCATCTCCGAGCAACACCACCCGACCGTCGCTCCACCGTGGCATGACCACCTGGCTGACCTGGTCGAAGTAGGCGCCGGTCGGATCTTCGGCCAACTGCCGCAGCGCCTCGGGTACGCCCCCGCCGAGGTCGGTGAAGGCCGCCGCCAAGGCGTCGGGGGCACCCTGCGCCACCTCCCGCCCCGGATCCTGGCAGCGGTAGGTGAAGAAGGCCGAGGATCGGCCCGGCCCCAGGTTGATGATCGCGGCCGTCCGGCCGGGCCCGATGAAGGTCGTCGCGGATGACTCGGGCACCTGCGCCACCGGCTCGGCGAGCGGAACCGCCGCCACCACGTACGGCAGGTCGACGCGATACTGCGCGCCGAACACGGTCGTCCGGGTGGCGGAGTGCACCCCGTCGGCGCCGACGAGCAGGTCGACCTCCTCGGTGCTGCCGTCGCTGAGCGTGACCCGTACCCGGTCAGGGTCCTGGTGGATCGCGGTGATGGTGGTGCCGAAGCGGAACTCGGTGTGTTCGCGGGCCGTGTCGTACAGCGCGGCCTCCAGGTCGCCCCGGAACACCGTCAGGGCGCGCGGACCCAGGGCGGCCTCGGCCAGGGCCGCCGGCACGGTGAACTTCGGTCGCCCGTCCGCGTGGACCAGCACGGTGGAGAAGGAGCCCAGCGCGCGGTCGGAGAGTGCGGGGAGCAGGCCGAGCCGCTGCGCGGCGTCGTACCCCGACCCGAGCAGGTTCACCAGATAACCGCTGCTGCGCCGGCCCGGGGCCCGCTCCACCACGGTCGTCCGCCAGCCGTCGCGGCCCAGCCGCGTTGCCGCGGCCAGACCGGCGATGCCCGCCCCGACGATCACCACTCGCCTCATCCGTCCCCCTTCCGAGACCCAGGAATGAGCGTACGCTCATTCCTGGCATTGTGGGCTCCGGACCGGGCCTAAGATCGCAGGTATGCCGCGCGGAGTCGCCACCCCCGAGCCTCGGCAGCACCTCTTCGCTGCCGTGGAGCGGGTCATCGTCGGCGAGGGGCCGAGCCGGCTGACCAGCCGGGCCGTGACCCGGGAAGCCGGGGTCGCCACCGGGCTGCTGTTCACCCACTTCACGAACTTCGACGACTTCCTCGTCGGCTACGCGGTCGACCGCAGCTTCCAACTAGCCAGCGCGGTGGCCGGGCTGACGGCCCGCGCCGGGACCGCGACGGTCACCGAGAACCTCAGCGAGATCGGCCAGGTGCTCCCGCCGATCACCCTGGTGACGATGACCCGGCTGATGGCGTACCGACCCGGCATCACCGCCGACGTCGAAGCGGTGCTGGGCCCCGGGAACGCCGGCCTGCAACCGGTCGAACGGGCGATCGCCGGATACCTGGCCGCCGAGCAACAGTTGGGCCGGGTGCCCGCGAGCGCCGACCCGGAGGCGCTGGCCCTGGTCGTCACCGGGGTGCTGCACCACCTGGCTTTGACCGACGGCACCGGCCCGCTGGCCGCCGGGCGTTTGCACCGCGCCATCGCGGCGCTCACCGACGGATTCCCCACCGTCGCCCAGTGACCACGGCCGGCCGAAGGGACGGCGGACAAGCATCCGCCTTGATCGGACCCGCTGGCGTCTGTCAATATCATCTCCCCCGGGTGATCATCGCCCGGTCGGTACCTGGGGGACGGATGCGCATCGGCTCGCGCTCGGCTCGACGGATCGTGGCACTGCTGACGGTCACGGCACTCGGCGGCTCCGGCGGTGCCGTAGCGGTGGTCACCCCCGTCTCGGCCGTCGGGACCACCCTGCAATCCGAGCAGACCGTACGCCCACCAACGGTTACGTCGGACGGGTATCCGATGTATCCCAACCCGCCCAAACTCGACTACACCATCGGGGTGGCGGGCACCTTTCGCTTCCTGACGCACCGCACCGACACGGTGGCCTTCGCCTGGCGGCTCGGCGACGACGGCCCCTCCGGCACCGTCCCGGCCGTCGATCGCCTGGGGTACGTGTCGATCGCCCCAACTCAGGCGGGCCTTCAGACGCTTCACGTCCGGGACGTGACCCCCGAGGGTCCGCAACCGAGCGAGACCGCCTACACGTTCGAGGTAGACGACGGCCCACGGCTGGTTGATCGCGGCGAGGACGGCGCGAAGGTGGTGGTCGGCGAGTCGCGGACGGTACGCCTGCGGCCGGGGCGGCCGGACGTCGTCTCCTACACCTACAGCCTGCGCGACCGGGTGCACGCGACGTACCGCACCGGCACGGTGGCCGCGCGCCCGGACGGGACCGCGGACCTCACCTGGACAGCCGTCCACCACCAGATCGACAACCTCCTGGTGCACAGTGTCAGCGCCGACGGCACCGTCTCCGCCAGCCGGTACGTCTCCTATTCCGTCGACGGTGCCGCGCCTACCGTGTCGCGCATCCCCGGCGTGGGCTGGGTGACACCGACCACCTTCATCGCCCGTACCCGGATGGCGAACCCCGTCGAGTACGTGGTCACCGTCAACTCCGACGAGAACAGCCGGCAGATCCTCACGCCGGCGGCCGACGGCAGCGTCACCTTCCAACTCATGCCCACCGTCAGGGGCACCCACTACATCAACGTCTTCGCCCGCGACGCCGCCGGGGTGCAGACGAACAGCGCCATCATCCTCTGGTCGGTCTCCAACCGTCCGGTGGTCACCTCGACCGACTTCCCCTCGAACGGCGTCGGCCGGGTATGGCCCGGCACCTTCACCTTCACCGCCGGCATGCCCGGCACGACGGAGTTCCGGTACCGGATCAACGGCGCCCCGTCGATCGCCGTGCCCGCCGGCCCGGACGGAACGGCGACCGTGTCCTGGACGCCGCCGACGGACGGCGCCCACGAGGTGCTCCTCTGGAGTGTGACGGCCACCGGCGCCACCTCCGACGTCACCGAACACCGCTTCCAGCTCAAACGCCGCCCGATCGCCCTCGACCACGTGGAACCGGGTTCGGTGACCACCGGCGCGGTGCACCTGCTGGAGCTGACCGGCTACGGCATGCACAGGCAGGACCTCATCGAGGTCATCCCCTCCGACGGCAAGCCGGTACCCGCGCAGGTCCACCATCTGACCGGCGGCGGCTCGATGATGCTGATCTACGCCGACCTGACCGGCGTGGCGACCGGTCCGGCGACGGTGCGGCTCACCCCACACGACGAACTCGGCCGCTCGGTGACGTGGGCCAGCAGATTCCAGATCGTCGCACCGCCCGCCCCGAAGGCCACGAAGCTGCCGACGATCACCGGCACGGTGGCCGTCGGCCGGGTCGTGAAGGCCAGCACCGGCACCTGGACCCCCAGCGCCACCTCGTACAAGTACCAGTGGGCGGCGAACGGCACCGCGATCAAGGGCGCCACCAGCGCCTCCCTCACCATCCCGGCCAAGCTGCGCGGCAAGAAGCTGACGGTCACCGTGACAGCGATCCGGCCCGGTCACCCGAACGGCAAGGCCACCTCCAAGGCCACCGTCGCGGTCGCCACGGGCAAGGCCCCCAAGGCGACCAAGAAACCCAAGATCAGCGGTACGCCCAAGGTCGGCCGGAAGGTCAAGGCCCTGGTCGGCACCTGGTCGCCGAAGGCGGACTCCTACAAGTACGAGTGGCGGCTCAACGGAAAGCTGATCAAGGGAGCGACCGGCAAGACGCTGAAGCTGACCTCGAAGATGCGCGGCAAGAAGCTCACCGTCACGGTGATCGCCCGCAAGGCCGGCCACGCCAACGGCAAGGCCACCAGCGCGAAGGTCACCGTACGCCGCTGACACGCCAACTGGTTCGCCGCGTCTGCGCTGCACCTCTCCGACGGTCTTCGGCCCGATCAACCCGCAACTGCTGGACCAGCTGGTCCAGGGTCAGACGTTGAACCATCTGACAAGCAGCCCGGCAGGGTTGTACAATTTATTGTACGTAACGTTTGGGAGGCGGCAGCATGCGCATCGTTCCCTACTCGGAAGTCCGGCAGAACCTGGCCAAGATGCTCGACCATGTCGTGGACGATGCCGAAGAAGTGGTGGTCACCCGCTCAGGCAGGGAGGCCGCGGTCATCATCTCGCTGCGTGAGTATGAGTCGTTGAAGGAGACGGCCTACCTGATGGCCAGCCCCGCCAACGCGCGTCGTCTGAATGAAGCCGTCGAAGAGCTGCGCAACGGGGGTGGGGAGATGCACGACCTGATTGACCCCGACGCCAGTTCAGGCGAGGCGTCGGCAGCGTGAAGGTCCAGTTCGCCGGCCGAGGCTGGGAAGACTATCTGACCTGGCAACGAGATCGCCAGATGCTCAGACGAGTGAACGCCTTGATCGAGGACATTCGACGCAACGGCCACCAAGGCATCGGCAAACCGGAGCAGCTCCGCGGAAACTGGGCGGGATTCTGGTCGAGGCGAATCGACCAGGAACACCGCCTTGTATACCGGATCATGGACGACACAGTGCAGATCGCGCAGTGCCGCTACCACTACGAATGAGGTACCGGACCAGTCCTTCCGCCGAGGGACACGGCCCCTGCCGTGGTCTGCGTGCCGTCGTCATGCAACTGGCCGCAGTACAACATCCCGGCCCGTCCAGCACCGCGCCGCCGTGGCCAGCCACAGTCCCGGCGAGAAGTCGAGCCGAGCGTCACGACAGGCCGCAATCAACTGGGCCACATGAAGATCAACAAGGTGGCCGCCAGGGACTCGAACCATGAACCTATGAATTGCCGGCGAACCGGCCTCCTGGCGTGTGGTGCGAGGTCATCGGGGCTGCTGGCGCGCTTCTCAGCCTGGTTGGGCTGGCACGGTTGCTGTACTTCGCTGCTGTACTGCTGGCGGTTGTCTGGTCCAGCCGATGAAGCGTCGGTGTAGTGCGCCGGCTGGTGCCCAGGGCATGTCCTCGGCGGCTTGGACGAGATAGGCACCGAGGTAGAGGGCCAGTGACACCGGAGCGCCCGCGTACTCCGCGCGTAGCTCTCGCCTGCGGGTTGGGCAGGGCCAGGGTAGATCGCAGCCGCCGCAGCTCCAGATCGGCATGACGGGGCCGTGGGTGGTCACCGCACACTGCCGAGGAACCGGGCGAGGCTCGCCTGGGCCTGGCGGCTGGTCGCCCACTCCACCTGCCAGCACGGGTACGGGGCGAGCCGCGACCCCTGATGGGTTTGGCTGGTTTTCTGGTGGCGCTCGGTGACGGACCCGGTCGGGTTGGCTAAGCTGTTAGCTAAACGAGGGGATCGCATGATGTCGGCTGAAGCTGCGCACTACAACATGCACGATGCCAAGACTCACCTGTCGCGCATCATCGAACGGGTGGAACGGGGCGAAGAGATCATCATCGACCGGGCGGGAACTCCGGTGGCGAAGGTGGTGCCGCTTGTCCGACGGGTCAACCGCACGGCAATCGGCTCCCTCGCCGGGCAACTGGACCTCTCGGGCGACTGGGACTCGCCCCAGACCAACGCCGAGATCGCCGCCGACTTCGGCATCGGCGCATGACTCTGCTGCTCGATACCCACGTCGCACTCTGGGCCATCACCGGCGACGCGACCCTTGGTACCGAACTCCTCGATCAGCTACGCCACGAGCCAGACATCTTTCTCTCCCCGGTCAGCCTCTGGGAGATCACTATCAAGCAGAGCGCCGGGAAGCTTGGAGGTCCCTCTGACCTCGCTGAGCGAGTAAGGGGCATGGGTTTTCGTGAACTTCCAGTGACCCATGCCCACGCCATCGCAGCCGGCCGCCTGCCACCCCACCACCGCGACCCCTTCGATCGCATGCTCGTGGCACAGGCGATCAGCGAGGGCCTGACGCTCGCCACTCGCGACGCGTCGATACCGCTGTACGAGGTGGACGTCCTCAAGGTGTGACCGAACGGCCCTCTCAGCGCCGGCTGATTCCGTCCGCAGGCAACCCTGAACTCTGGGATTGCCGGCGAACCGGCCTCCTGGCGTGTGGTGCGAGGTCATCCGGGCTGTTGGCGCGCACCTCGGCCGGGTTCGGCTGGCGCGGTAGCGGTACTTCGCTGCCGTACTTCCGCAGGCTGTCTGGCCCAGCCGATGAATCGTCGGTGCAGCGCGCCGGCTGGTGCCCAGGGCATATCTTCGGCGGCTTGGACGAGGTAGCCACCGAGGTAGAGAGCCAGCGACACGGGCGCGCCCGCGTACTCCGCGCGTAGCTCTCGCCTCCGAGTGGGGCAGGGCCAGGGCAGGTCGCAGCCGCCGCAGTTCCAGATCGGCATGACGGGGCCGTGGGTGGTCACTGCACACTGCCGAGGAACCGGGCGACGCTCGCGCGGGCCTGCCGGCTGGTCGCCCAGTCCACCTGCCAGCACGGGTACGGGGCCAGCCGCGCCCACCATGCCCGGCAACCGGCGCACATGCCGTCGAGCCCACGGATGTGTACGGCGAGGATCGCGTGCTCCTGGTCGTCGTTCACTGCTCCTCCTCTCCCGGCCAGTGGCCACGGTTGATGGGAATGCGGTGCCGGGCGTGGCAGGGCAGATCGGCTCCGCACCGGCAGATCCGCCGCCACTTCTGCCAGGACCAGACCGGCCGATGCCGCCGCGCGAACGTCAACGCGGTGGCGGAGAGGTACTCGTCGAACGAGACGCGCTGGCCTCTGGGAGTTGGCCGGCCGGCTGAATCGGCCACGGTTCGGCTCACCGGAGTTTCCGCCGCCCAGGCCCGTCGTACCGATCGGTCGACATGTTGAATCTCGGCCTGGGGCTGCAGGGGGAGCGCAGGCGTGCCGCCTGGTCGAGCAGCCGCCGCCGGGCCGCCGCCTGCTCGGCGTCTTGGTATCGCTGTCCGGTCCCCGGCGGGGGTGGTGACTCGGGCTGCCGCAGTAGCCACCGGATCAGCACGTACAGGTGCGGTCGGAGCGTCACGATGATCCCGCCTCCTCGCCCATTACCGGAAGGCGGACCAGACAGGAGCCTCTGAGTTGTGGCGAGTGCCCGCCCACGCCAGCCCCAGCCGCCTTGTCGGCATCGAAGAACATGTCCGAGACGATTCCGTCGGACTAGGCGTGGCGGCCATGTCGGCTGGTCATGTCACGGTGACATGGGCGGCCTCGACCTGCCCGGACAACATCCCTAGGCTCCAGATTGAGCACCATGAGTAGTCGTCCGACGACGCTTGGAGCCGCTGTGCCGCTCGATCATTTACGGATTCCCGAAGACCTCTGGTCGCACCAGGACATACGCGCGGCTCTAGCTGCCCGCGACATCGGCGCCCTGTTCCGGCTGCTTACTCGGCACACCGGCGCGAGTCAGACCCGCATCGGGGCCGCCGTCGGCCTGGAGCAGGGCTATGTCAGTCGGATCATCGCTGGCCGGAAGGTGGCCTCCATCGATGTGCTGGAGCGCATCGCCGACGGCTGCGCCATGCCTGACGAGGCACGGATGACGCTCGGCCTCGCGCCTCGCCAGCGGTCATATCGCGCGGACATGGCCGACCACCGGAACACCCGGCACAGTGATCTGCCGGCCAACCGCTCCTGGCGCGAGGATGTCCGCGCTGCCGCGCAATTGTGGGAAGGCGACGTGAACCGTCGAGAACTGCTCCGCCAAACCGTATTCAGCTCCGCCGCGTACACCCTGCCCGCCCTGCGCTGGTTCACCGCAACCAGCACGCAGCCCGTCGCGCAGGAAGGTCGCCGAACGGTCGGTCAGCCCGACATCGACACCATCCGAGAAATGACCGCCACCTACCGGCGACTCGACAACCAGCACGGCGGCGGCCACGCCCGAGCCAACGTCACCCGCTACCTCCACCACGAGGTCACGCCCTTGGTGACCGAAGGCCGATACGATCCGGCGATCGGCCGCAAGCTGCTCGCCGCCGTCGCCGAGTTGACGCAACTCGCCGGCTGGCAGGCGTACGACATGGCCGAACACGGTCTCGCCCAGCGCTACCTCACCCATGCCCTCGACCTGGCCCGAAACGCCGACGATGCCGGCCTGGGCGCCGAGATCCTCGCCGCGATGAGCCACCAAGCCACCTATCTCGGCCATACCGCCACCGCTGTCGACCTCGCCTGCGCCGCCCGGCAGACCGCCCAGCGCGCCGGAATCACCGTGCTGGCCGCCGAAGCGCTGGTCATGGAAGCCCATGCCCACGCCGCTGCCCGCGACGAACACGCCTGCGCCACCGCACTACACCAGGCAGAACAAGCCCTCGACCGGGCCGACCGCACCGACGATCCGCAGTGGCTCGGCTACTTCGACGAGGCATACCTGTCCGCCAAGTTCGGCCACTGCTTCAACGCCCTCGGCCAACACCGCCAAGCCGAACGCTTCGCCGCCCGATCCCTGCACATGGACGAACGCTACGTACGCGGCAAAGCCTTCAACCTCGCACTCCTGGCCACCACCCAAGCCCGCCACGGCGAACCCGACCGAGCCAGCGTCATCGGCGGCCAAGCCCTCACCCTGGCCACCCAACTGAAGTCCGCCCGCGCCGTCCGCTACATCCGCGACCTACAAACGGACCTCATGCCACACCGCCGCCGACCAGCCGTACGACACTTCATCACCCGGATCGATGCGGCCCTCGGCCAACGCCGCTGACTACAACTCGCCCCGGGCCTCACGCGCGACCAGCTCCAACACAGCGATCACCGTACCGGCACCTACGATCTCACCCCGGGAGACGAGATGCCGAGCCTCCTCCAATGGAATCCAGGCGACTTGCTCGGCCTCGTTGACATCCACCGGAGCATCGATGTGCTCAGCGCTCCTGGCAAGGAACAACAGGTTCTCCGCGTCCGCGGTCGCCACCCACGGCTGGAACGCCAGCAATGGCTCCACCGCACCCGGACGCCACCCGGTCTCCTCCTCAACCTCCCGGACCGCACACGCCGTCGGATCCTCGCCCTCATCGACGTAGCCGCCCGGCAGCTCCCACACCCACCGGTCGAACACAAACCGGTGCCGCCGGATCAGCAACAGTCGCCCCTGATCGTCAAGCACCGCGACCATCGCCGACCGAGGCGCCCGAATCACGTACTGCTCGAAGCGGACCCCATCCGGCAACTCCACATCAGCAACGCTCAACCGCGCCCGCCGACTACCATCCACCACCCGCTCACCGTGGATCGTCCACCGCGTCGACCCGACATCCTGTCCCTCCACCATCCGGCCAGTATCCGACCAACGGCACGAAGGCGCTTCCGCAGGCAATCCGCCGATTAGATTCCGTGCGTGACGACCTTCGCTGACCTGTGGGTTGTGGGCCGCCAGAGACTCGAACCCTGAACCTATGGATTGCCGGCGAACCGGCCTCCTGGGGTGTGGTTCGAGGTCATCCGGGCTGCTGGCGCGCTTCTCGGCCTGGTTGGGCTGGCACGGTTGCTGTACTTCGCTGCTGTACTTCCGCAGGCTGTCTGGCCCAGCCGATGAACCGGCGGTGCAGCGCGCCGGCCGGTGCCCAGGGCATGTCCTCGGCGGCCTGGACGAGGTAGGTACCGAGGTAGAGGGCCAACGAAACGGGCGCGTCCGCGTACTCCGCGCGTAGCTCTCGCCTCCGAGTGGGGCACGGCCAGGGCAGGTCGCAGCCGCCGCAGCTCCAGATCGGCATGACCGGGCCGTGGGTGGTCACCGCACACCGCCGAGGAATCGGGCGACGCTCGTGCGGGCCTGGCGGCTGGTCGCCCAGTCCACCTGCCAGCACGGGTACGGCGCCAGCCGCGACCACCAGGCGCGGCAGCCGACGCACATGCCGTCGAGCCCTCGGACGTGTACGGCGAGGATCGCGTGCTCCTGGTCGTCGTTCACTGCGCCTCCTCTCCCGGCCAGTGGCCACGGTTGATGGGGATGCGGTGCCGGGCGTGGCAGGGCAGGTCGGCTCCGCAGTGGCAGATCCGCCGCCACTTCTGCCAGGACCAGACCGGCCGGTGCCGCCGCGCAAGGGTGAGGGCGGTGGCTATCAGGTACTCCTCGTACGAAACGCGCGGCACCAGATCTCCCCTCGGGCGCGGGTCGACGGCGCGGCGGCCGGGCCTGAGCTGGTCATCCGACCGCCGCACCTGCTCGTTCACCGTACCGACGTAGCACTGTAGATACAATAAGATGTAGAACTGTTGGACACGTAGCGTCACATTCGTGATCGACCCCAGCGCGGATCGGGCCGTGTTCCGGCAGCTCGCAGACCTCCTGCGAGACCGAATCACGTCTGGCGACATCGCGCCCGGTGCGTCACTGCCAAGTGAACTGCGGCTGGCTCAGGAGCACGGGCTGAGTCGCACGAGTGTGCGGCAGGCGATAGCGATACTGCGGTCGGAAGGGCTCGTGATCGTAGAACCGCCACGCGGCACCTTCGTCCGGACCATCGAGCCGACCGAGACGGTGAAACTCCTCAAGGGCGACACCGCCTCCGCCCGCATGCCGACGCCTGCTGAACGCCGTGAGCTGGAGATCGGCGAAGGCGTCCCGGTGCTCGTGATCTTCCGCGCCGACGGCTCCCGCGAGCTATACGCAGCCGACCGCGTACGCGTGGGTCGCTAGTCCGCTCTTCGCTTGTAAGTCGCCGACCCCCACTGAGGGCATGCGGACCGGAGTTGTGGCTGCTGCGGCCTCGTGGCGGTTCATGCCGGGGAACACTTGGGAACTGTCGCCGTTCGACGTTCGGCATCGGTCCGGATCAGGGCTCCCGCTGCTTTCTCGCTGCCTTGCTGCTGCCCGACGCCTCGCCTAGAAGCTCTGTCCAGCGGGTGTGTCCGTGTCCGGCAAGTCGGCAACTCGGAGCGGCCTCCGTCGCTGCACCGCGGCCCACCAGTCTCCAGCGTGGTCGCCGGCGCATGTGCTCGGCGGAATCCTGATGCCTCGCTTACAAAGCTCTGCGCAGCCCGTCTGCGCTGGTCGGGAGCCTGCCATGCGGATTGAACGACGGCCAATGCCGGCTTGGTGCACCAGATGGAAGCGCGTCATCATGCCCAGCCGGACTCTCTGCCCGATACCGTGCTGGCCAGACCGCTTGATACCGGAGACACTGGGTGCTCATGGGGAACATATCGAGGCCCACAGTAGGCCTCCTCGCCGAGGTTGCGACTGCCCTCTACACGCGCACCGAGTTCGGGCGTCTCTTCGACCGATGCGGTCTTGAGTACGACGAGCGTGGAAACTTGGCTAAGGATGCACTGGTGCATCAGACGCTTCGGCGGGCGCAAACAAAGGCAGCCAAAGCCGACTCCCGGGCACGGAAAGGTTTGCTGGCATTCGTGCGGATCATCATCGAACAAAAATACGAGCCCGGCTCCACCAGTTGGAGCGGCCGGATCTCAGAGAACGGGCTAGCGGAAATTCGTGAGGCATTCTTCGCAGATGGCTATGACTTGCGAGTTGAAATCATCGAGAACCTGATGCCCGGCGAATCGAGCCGCATAATGGCACAGATTCTCCCCACTGACTCCGTAACCTTGCCGCTAGGAGACGAAATCACGTCCCTGGAGGCGCAGCTAGGCGAAAGAGGATACACGGTTGCGGCGACTCACTATCGGCAGGCTGTGAGTAACCTTACAGATCACCAGTACGAAGCGGCCAATAGCCAACTCCGCTCAATGCTTGAAGAACTGGTCATCCGGGTGGCCGTTGATCACACCGGCTACAGGGATTCGGGCAAGGCCAGCCAAGGTAGCCTAGCCATAGCACATATGCTCGGGAATGGCCTACCGGGTAAATGTGTTTGTTGACTAGCGTCGCTCGCCTCCTCATGAACCACTACTCCTGATATCGGGCCAGGAAATGGCAGTCTGCCGCACGCCACCTCAGACCAAAGATGCCGATTAAGCAGAGGTTCGATCAATAATGTCCACGTTCATTGCTACGCTTGGCCCCAAAAAAACTTACAACTGGGAAATCTGCAAGCGGGAGCAGCTTTGGGGAGTAGTCGGCAGAGGCTCGAATTGGAGGAAGAACGCCAGCCGCCTAAAGGCCGGAGACCGGGTATTTGTTTGGAGGGGCGGGGAGCGAAAGGGATTCATCGCGGAAATCGAGGCCCTTGGTCCTCTCAAATTCTCCGACGAGCCGGGTGTAACGGTCCCTTGGCCAGAGCCCGAGTGGTTCGGCGGAGTGTTCCCAATGAGGGTCCGCAGGGAGGTGGATCCGCCGATCACCGACCACTTCCCAAACGCGAATGGCCGCGTCGGCCTTCGGTTTGGGTTCAACAATACAGCCCTCCAACACATATTCGAGGAAATATCGTTGGAGGTTGCGTCTCGCATCGAGGCGGCGTTTGCGGCGGTTGTCCCATCCAGCACTCCAGTTGGCTTTCCGCATGCTCCGGGCCCCCTCCCCTCGCCCATTTCCAAGGCCGAGCCCTTCGAGGTGGATCCCGACCTGGTTGACCGAGGGGTAGCGGCTCACCACACCACGGTGACTGCGTTGGCGAACTGGGTCCGCGCCCAAGGCCATACGCCTCTGGTTCCTGCTCCAGGTGACCCCTTGTTTGATCTGGCCTGGCTTTCAGGGGGTGTGTTGAATGTGGCAGAGGTCAAAAGCACGACCTCTGCCAACGAAGAGTCACAGCTGCGCCTCGGTCTGGGTCAAGTTCTCCGCTACCGTCAGCAGCTCAGTGCACCCGGACGCGAGGTCGTCGCCTGGCTCGTGCCCGAGAGCGAGCCGAGCGACCCCACGTGGACCCAGGTTTGCGTAGGTGCTGGGGTCCATCTGTCATGGCCCGCCTTGTGGCGGGGAAAAACGATCAGAATCTGACTCGTCACAAGATGGTGGGCGGCAGCTTCCAATCACTTACACGGCACGCCACTCCGGGCGGAGGACCTGGGGGAGTTACCTCCTCTTTCCCGGCCTCCTTTTCCGCGATCTGAAGGTTCAGGGAGAGCAACTGAGCAAGTAGATCTACCTCTGGGTCAAATCCATATGCAGCCACCACCGCATCGTCCAGTCGCTCGTGCAGGGTGCGGAGATGAGATCGTCCCGGCCGACGTAGCACGTCGTACTGAGCGGCAAGTGTGACGCCGTTTCCCAACGCCTTCGCACGGTGCTCAATAATGGCTGCTGCCGCCTCGGCTACCGCCAACACAGCCGACTCGCTAGGTCCTTGCGGCCAAGGGAAGGTGTCAAAGACGTTGCCGGAGGTGTATGTCAGGCGGGTCTCTAGCGTCGTGCAACGCTCCCTGAACCATGCTACGTGGGGGCTAGCCTGCAAAATGCCAAAGCTGTAGTCGTCATCGAAGGCGAAGGCAACGCCCGAGTCGCCGAGGTGAACCGCCGAGTCGAGGAAGGTAAAGACAGGCCCCCGGAGTTCGCTAGACGTTCGCGTGATGGCGATAAAGCGGTCCGAGCCTTGGAGTGCTTCTAGCATCTCCTCACGGCGGTACGACAAGCGCCACCATTGCTGTAGAAAGTTCCGATAGTGCCAGTTTACCCGCGCTCTAGAGTTTCTGCGCAACGCAACATCGTTGCGCTCCTGCTCAGTCGATGCGGCTTCCTGCCGCTTCGGCAGAACTGTCTCCTCTAGGTGTTTCATTACCTGAGGCACGCAAGCCCAGGCCGCACCCGCCTCGCCAAATGGGACGTCAATGATTCGTCGTTTAACTGCCAGCGCCTTCAGGAGGTCGCGCCCGCCCAAGAATGGGTGTATAACTTCTCCCGCTCGCGCATCCGCTTTCAGTAGGCGAACGCTCAGATCCTCATTTATCTCGAATCCAGTGGAAACGCCGGGCGTCTGCCCTTGGAATACTCGCTTTGGCTTGGTGTTGCTCTTCAGCTTAGCTGCGCGTTTCAGGTCCACGTTGAGCGAGAGCGAAGAGTTGATCTCTGGAACCTCTAGTCTGCTTTCGCCATTTCTAGTCCAGAGCACGCCCGGCCTACTATAAGACGAGTCTTTGATCCAGTTGACAATCGAGACCGTGACGGCGGCGTCACCAGACCAGGGCTGCATATCGACCGCTTCGGTGATCACGCCGCCATGGCTCTTGATGTAATCGAGTGTGACCTCGCGACCGGATCCTTGCTTGATGCTCTTTGTTGCAACCAGTCCAGCCCTACCCCCCGGCGGAAGGTGCTTGTGAGCGAGGGGAAACCAGTAGCACACGAAGTCGGAAACGCCGCCTACGTCGGGATGGCGGTGTGCAAGACGAGCACAATAATCCGCCCCAAGCTCGCTGACCATCTTCCGTCTGCCGAGAAACGGCGGGTTGCCGATAATGACGTCCGCCTTCGGCCATGTATCGAAAAGAGCGTCGCCAGCGATGATGACTGCGTCGAGATTATCCAATGGAAGGACCTGTTGCTCGTCCCCGAGCTCGTCCGCGGCTAGCTTCTTTGCGAGTGACAGCGTGACCTTTGCTACCTCAACCGCGAACGGGTTGACGTCCATTCCATGGAAGTTGTTTGGGGTTACATAAGACAGCGCCCTTTGGGCGAACTTGGTGTTGCGCCGCCGCTCGTTGATTCTCTGAATTACCTCATTCTCAAGACGCCGCATTTCTCTGTACGCGACATAGAGAAAGTTCCCGGAGCCACAGGCCGGGTCCAGCACCCGATAGTTGTACATATCAGCCAAGAGCCGTTCCAGTTCGGCAATAGAGCCAGCAGCACCAATTCGCTCCCGCCAAGGGTCGACGATACTCGGTATTACAATCTTGGCGATGTCCGTCTGGCTCGTAAAGTGAGCGCCACTCGCGTGGCGCTCACCTTCGCTCATGGATTGCTCAAATAGCGTGCCGAATATTTCCGGCCGTACCGCAGACCAGTTGTTGGATGATGTCGTTCTCAAAAGATCAAGCTCACTCGAAGTCGGCTCAACAGGACGAACTGAACTGAAGAGCCCTCCGTTGAAGTAGGGCGTACCACGAAAACGCCCGCCAGTGGTGGTGCCAGGGGTATTCATTTCTCGAAAAAGCCCGAACAGTAGATCGTAGGCTCGGCTGCCGTCGTTGCTGTCATTGAGTGCGGCCGTAAAGAGGTGTGAGGGAAGGAGCCCGATGTCCTCAGCAAACATCGCCATCACACATTGCAACGTGAATCGTTGCGCGGTTTCGCGGTCGACTCCCCGGTCATGCATGGATCGAAAGACTGCTGCAACGGAAGCCGCTGCTTCTCTCGTAACCTCAACCAGGTCATTGCCGAAGATAGGCGTTTGCGGTACGGGCAGGAGGAAGGCGAGGCTTTCCCAACGCTGCGGTAGATCTTCGAGCTTCAACCTATCGATGGGAGCATCGAGCTGACGGTCGAAGTCATAGATCCAGAATTCGTCAAAGTTGCAGAGGACGACGTAATGCGGCCGATCCGGAACGGCGCGGATCCAGTAATCAAAAGCTTGCCGGAAGTGTTTATTGAGGGGAGTTCCGGCCTTCTTCATCTCAATCAAGCATCGAGGCTTGAACATCAAGTCCGCGAAGGAGGTTCCCTTGTCGTCCCGCTTCTTGATCCGGTATTCCAGACTTGCGCCCGCTTCACGCACCCCGGCATGCCCAAACCCACGAAAGAGCCGCTCCAGGAACAGCTGGGCCTCGCCCTTCTCGTCGCCGTCTAGGTGCTCGCGTCGGTACCTGACGAGATCCGCAAGGCCTGCGGACAAGCCGCTCGGCAACCCGTGGTCGACCATGAGGAAGGACAATAGCGCCGCCGTTCGGCGTCCACATCCTCTGAAGGTCTGCAGGGCTCCGACGGTGACGCCCTGCTCGCCAACACCGCTGCCCGACAGCGACGGGAAAGCAGACGCGTCGGCCAGGCGGGGGAGTTGACCATCGATCGGCAACTTCAGCGGGTCGGTACCGAGCTGCTGCACCGGGAGACGAAGACGGCCGCCACGGACGCCACCCTGCCGCTGCCGGACATCTGAACCGTGGCGCTCGGCCGCCGCCGCACCGCGCAGACTGCCGCCCGGGATGGCGCCGGTCCGGCCTGGCAGGCGTCGGATCTGATCTTCACCGTCCGCTACGGGCGGCCGGCGAGCCGCGTAGCTTCAACCGCTTCTGGGACCGGCGCTGCGACGCGGCGGGAGTCCGGCGGATTACCGTGCGGGACGCTCGGCGTACCTGCGCCTCGCTCCTGGCGGACCTGGACGTGCACCCTCGGGTGGCGATGCAGATCCTCCGGCACGCCCAGTTCGCCATCACCATGGAGATCTACACGGTGGTGTCCTCGGCGGCCACCCGTGACGCGCTCAAGCGGCTCGGCAGCGCGCTGGACCGGCGAACTACCTACTGCTGTACCGGCCCTGATCGCGGCGTTCAGAAGCTCGGGCAGGGCCGGTGTCCTGCGGAGAAGTGGGCCGCCAGGGACTCGAACCCTGAACCTATGGATTAAAAGTCCACAGCTCTGCCATTGAGCTAGCGGCCCGCGGCCCACAGGCTACCTGACCCCCGTGGCCCGGCGCGCGATGCTCAGACCCCCCGGATCGGGCCGGAGGACAGTGCCGCGCCATCAGCGACTCGCACCCGGCTGGCAGGATCGGGCGGTCGTCACTTGGGATGCGGGGGAGGTTGATCATGTCGGAGCCGATCCGCATCGTGGTGCTGGCTGGGGCGACGTTCAGCACCGGGCTGGTGGCCGGGTTGTTCTTCGCGTTCGCCTGCTCGGTCATGCCGGGTCTTGGAGCGACCGATGACCGGACCCTGGTCGGTGCCATGCAGTCGATCAACCGGAAGATTCTCAACGGCTGGTTCCTGTCGGTGTTCCTCGGCGGGCCGCTGCTGGTCGTGGCGGCGGTGCTCGGTCACCTCGGTGCCGGCGGTGCGGTGCTCGGTTGGCTGGTTGCCGCACTGGTCTGCCATCTGGTCACCTTCGCTGTGACAGTGCGGTCGAACGTGCCGCTCAACGATCAATTGGACGCCGCCGGGTCGGTCGACGCGAGCACGGATCTGGCGGCGATCAGGCGGCGGTTCGAGGGGCCCTGGGTGCGGTGGAACCTGGTCCGTACGGTCAGCTCGGCCGCCGCCTTGGCCTGCTTGATCGGAGCGCTGCTCGCTCGGTAAGGCCGAGCTGAGGTGTGGGCGGACCTGTGCTCAGTGCAGGGCGGGGTCCGAGGCAAGATCGTCGTCGACCTCGCCTGAGCAAACCCGGATCGGTGTGGTTCCTGACGCCGTGATCCGCGCAGGCGTGGACGGCGACTTATCGGGTACGGGCCGGGCATGCGCATCGTGGTGGTGGGGGCGAGCGGGAACATGGGTACGGCGCTGCTGCGCCGGTTGCGGCGCGAGCGGGACGTCCAGGTGGTCGGGGTGGCCCGGCGGCTGCCTCCGGCGGGGGCGGGGGAGCCGTACGACGGGGTGGAGTGGCACTCGTGTGACATCGGTCTGCCCGGTGCGGCGGACGAGCTGACCGAGGTTTTCGCTGGGGCGGTGGCGGTGGTGCATCTGGCCTGGCAGATTCAGCCCAGCCACGACCGGCGGGTGTTGCGTCGTACCAATGTGGAGGGTAGTCGGGCGGTGGTCGACGCGGTGTTGCGTGCCGGGGTGCCGGCCCTGGTGTACGCCTCCTCGGTCGGCGCCTACGCTCCGGGGCCGAAGAACGCGCCGGTAAGCGAGCGGTGGCCGGCGACCGGGGTGCCGGCCTCGTCGTACAGCCGGGACAAGGCGACCGTGGAGGAGATGCTCGACGGGATCGAGCGGACCCATCCGGGGTTGCGGGTGGTGCGGCTGCGTCCCGGGCTGATCTTTCAGCGGGAGGCCGGTACGGAGATCAGCCGGTACTTTCTCGGGCCGCTGGTGCCGGTGGGGCTGCTGCGGTTCGGGCGGCTGCCGCTGGTGCCGGCGAACCGGCGGCTGCGGATGCAGGCGGTGCACGCCGACGACGTGGCTGACGCGTACGCCCGGGCGGTTCTGGGTGATGCGCGCGGTGCTTTCAATGTCGCCGCGGACCCGGTGCTGACCCCGGAGCTGGTGGCTCGGCACTTCCACGGCTGGACGGTGCCGGTGGCTGCTCCGGTGCTGCGTACCGCTGCGGCGTTGACCTGGCGGGCCCGGCTGCAACCGGTCGACGCCGGGTGGGTGGAGTTGGCGCTCAACGCGCCCCTGATGTCCAGCGAGCGGGCCGAGACCGAGTTGGGGTGGCGGCCCCGGGTCACCGCGATCGAGGCCCTCAAGGAGCTGTTCGCGGGCATGGCCGAGCGGGCCCACACCGACGGCCCGCCGCTGTCCGCCGCCCCCACCCTGCCGGGGCGTCCGGCCGCCCTGACCCGGGCCCGGGTCGCCGGTCACGGCAACCCCTACTGACCTCAGGTCAGGGGTACGTGGTGCAGGTGTCGGCGTCGCCGCAGGCGGACCCCGAACACCCCGGCCACCGTGACGATCAGCAGGGCGATGACCCGATGGCGTGCAGCAGCCCTCGGGTCATGAACCCGGGCGGCCTCAGTCGTCGATCACGTCGGAGATCACGACTGTGACGTTGTCCGGCGCACCGGCCTGGTGGGCCAGCTTGACCAGTTGCTCGCCGCACTGGTGGCGGTCGGCGTGCAGCCCCAGGGTGGCCGCAATCGCATCGTCGGTCACGTAGTCGGAGAGCCCGTCACTGCACAGCAACAGCCGGTCACCGGCGGCTACCGTCAACATCCCCATCGTCGGCGGGGCGTCCGCGCCCTGCACCGCGCGGGTCACCAGGGAACGCTGCGGGTGGTGCCGGGCCTGGTCCCGGGTCAGCGCCCCCTGATCGACAAGCGCCTGCACGAAGGTGTCGTCACGGGTCAACTGGCTCAGGCGACCATCCCGGAGCAGGTAGCAGCGGGAGTCCCCGACCTGTGCCAGCACCAGCGTGTTCCCGGCCAGCAGGGCCGCGGTCAGGGTCGTACCCATGCCGTCGCGGGCCGGCTCGGCGGCGATCGCGGCGTGGATGCGTTGGTTGGCCGTGCTCACCACCGCGCGCAGCGCGTCGGCGGCGGCGTCCGGGGCGGTGGGCGGGATCAGCTCGTCCAGGATCCGGATGACGATCTCGCTGGCCACCTCACCGGCAGGAAGTCCACCCATGCCGTCGGCCACCGCGACGAGGCGCTCGCCGGCGAGCGCGGAGTCCTCGTTGTTGGTCCGAACCAGGCCGATGTCGTTGAGGATGGCCGAGCGGAGGATCAGCGTCATGGGTCAAGCTTGCCAAGAAGACCTGTCCCGCGTCTCTACGCACTACTGCGTAGGGTTGAGGAATGTTGCCCGTGTCCATGGTCGGGCGCGCCGGTGAGCTCGCTGAGCTGGGCCGAGCGTGGTCCACCGTGGTGGACGGCAACCGTCGGTCGCCGGCTGTCGCGGTCGTCACCGGCGGCGCGGGCGTGGGCAAGAGCCTGCTGGTCGCCGCCGCCCTGGACGGGTTCACCCCCCGGCCCGAGGTGGTGCTCAGCGGAGCCGCCCGACTGCACAGTCCCGCCCCGTACGACTGGTTGGCCGCCGTACTGAGCGGGCGCGACACCAGCCGACTGGACCTTCCGGCCGACGCGCTGGCCTGGCTGGCCCAGCAGCCCACCGCCCCGCCGGAGCGCTACGCCCCCGGCACCCTGCTCCGGCTGGCGGTACGGACCGTCCGGGCCCTGGTCGGCGCGGGCCCGGCGGTACTCGTCGTGGAGGACCTGCACGCCCTGGACCCGGCCAGCCTCAACCTGATCGGTGAGTTGGCCACCGCCGACGGGCTGCCGGCTCTGCTGATGGTGGCGACCAGGCCCGCGGCCCACGCGGTCGCACCCGCCCTCACCGGCCGCACCCTGGCCCGCCTCTGCGGGGTACGCGGCGTCGTGCGCCAGCATCTCGGCCCGTTGCGCCCCGCCGAGGTCGCCGAGGTGCTCGACCAGGTGTACGCCGGGTCGGCCGCCGACCCCGGGCTGGTGCACCGGGTCTGGCAGCACACCGGCGGCAATCCGTACGCCCTCACCGAACTGCTGGCCGCGCACGCCGGAGCGGATCCCGCCACCCTGCTCGCTGCCGTTCCCGCCGCTGTCGCTGTTCCCGCTGATGCGGTTCCGGCTGCTGTTGTGCCGGGCGCTGGTGTGTCGGCTGTTGCTGTTCCCGCTGCTGTTGTGCCCGCTGCTCGGATCGCTGCCGGTCCTGATTTTCCGGTCGCCGCCACCATCGAGTTGACCGGCCGGGAGGTCGAGGTGCTCGACTGCCTGGTCGCCGGGATGTCCAACAAGCAGGTGGCCCGCGCCCTCGGCATCTCGGTACGCACGGTCACGGTGCACGTGTCGAACCTGCTGCGCAAGACCGGTGCGGCCTCGCGTACCGAGGCGGCGCTCTGGGCGGTACGCCAACGACTCGCCGTCGCCGCCCCGACCACCAGCCTCGCAGCCCCGACCCCCACCCGCGACAGCTGAGCCGCTGATCGACCTGCTGGCGGGTCGCCGAGCCCGCTGATCGACCCGGCGGCGAGTCGCCGAGCTCGGAGATCAACTCCGTTTCGGCGATACGGCGGTATCCCGCTGCTCCGTACCCCGCCGTTTCGGCGAAACGGCGGGGGCCTACCGGCGGGGGCCTACCGGCGGGGGCCTACCGGCGGGGGCCTACCGGCGGGGGCCTACCGGCGGGGGCCTGCCGGCGGGGGGCCTACCGGCGGGGGCCTACTGGCGGGGGTAGCGCAGGAGGAGGCTGGCGGTGACCTCCTCGTCGCCGACGGCGGCGTACATGTGTGGCACGTCGGAGGTCCAGCGCAGGTGGCCACCGGCGGTGGCGGTCAGCGGGGCGTCGACCGGACCGGCGCGCAGCACCCCGGTGAAGACCGTGACATGTTCGGTCACCCCGGCCTGGTGCGCCGGGGAGAGCTGACCCGGCCCAGGGGCGACCCGCATCCGGTACAGCTCGTAGGTGACCTCGGAGTCCTCGAACACCTCCAGCAGGGTGGCGCTGACGGCCGCCCCCCGTACGGTCGGTTCGCTTGTCGCCTCGGAGAGCACGGCGGCCAGCGGTACGCCGAGGTGAGCGGTGATCGCGTACAACGTCTCCAGGGTGGGGTTGCGGAGGCCGTTCTCCAGTCCGGAGAGGGTGGCCTTCCCCACCCCGGCCTGCCGGGCCAGCGCGGACAGCGAGATCCCCCGGGCCTCGCGCAGGGCACGGACCCGGCGGCCGATCGCCGCGGGATCCGCCTCTGTCGCCCCGGGCTGACCGGAGCCGGCGACCGGCAGGGGGTCTGATGCTGCTGAGTACGGCACCCCGCTATCGTGCTACACGGTCCTGTTCCGTAAACGGAACGATTGAAGGTGGGGTATGGCGGGTCGAATGCAACCGGTGCTGGCCGGCGCGGTGGCCGCGCTGGTCGGGTTCGCCAGTTCGTTCACCGTGGTCCTGGCTGGCCTGCGGGCGGTCGGGGCCACCGAGAGTCAGGCCGCCTCCGGGCTGCTCGTACTCTGCCTGATGTCCGGCCTCTGCGCCGCCTGGCTGGGCCTGCGGCACCGGCTGCCGATGAGTGTGGCCTGGTCCACGCCGGGCGCGGCGCTGCTGGTCGCCACCGGCCCGATGCCCGGCGGCTGGCCGGTCGCGGTCGGCGCGTTCCTCGTCTCCGGGCTGCTGATCGTGGCCGCCGGCCTCTTCCCGGTGCTGGGCCGGGCCGTAGCGGCGATCCCCAAGCCGATCGCCGGGGCGATGCTCGCCGGGGTGCTGCTGCCACTGTGCACCGCGCCGGTACGCGCCCTCGTCGAGGTGCCCCGGTTGGCCGCCCCGGTGCTGGTGTGCTGGTTGCTGCTGCACCGCTTCGCCCGCCCCTGGGCGGTGCCCGGGGCCCTGGTGGTGGCGGCCGGCGCGATCGCCCTGACCACTTCGGGCGGTGGTGGCGGTGGACTACGCCCGGTGATCGAGGTCACCGTGCCGCAGTGGAGCCTGACGGCGATGGTCGGATTGGCGCTGCCGCTGTTCCTGGTCACCATGGCCGCGCAGAACGTGCCCGGCACGGCCGTCCTGGTCGGCTACGGCTATCGGCCGCCACTCAGCTCGGCCCTGCGGGCCACCGGGCTGGCCAGCCTCGTCGCCGCCCCGGCCGGTGGACATGCGGTGAACCTGGCCGCGATCACCGCCGCCCTGGCCGCCGGACCGGAGGCCCACCCCGACCCGAATCGTCGGTGGATCGCCTCGGTGACCAACGGTGTCGGGCTGGCCCTGCTCGGGCTGGGTGCCGGTGCGGTCACCACCCTGGTCGGCTGGGCGCCACCGGTGCTGATCGAGGCGGTCGCCGGGCTGGCCCTGCTCGGTGCCCTGGCCACCTCGTTGACCTCGGCGCTGGCCGACCCCGACGCTCGGGAGGCGGCGGTCGTCACCCTGGTGGTCACCGCCTCCGGCGTCTCCCTGGCCGGCATCGGCGGCGCCTTCTGGGGCCTGATCGCCGGCTGCCTGATGCTGCTGATCTTCCGTCGCCGACCCACCGTCACACCCTCCACCCCCACGCCATCCACCTCTCCGCCCGCCATGCCCTCCACTCCTCCTCCGACCCCGCGTCAGGAGAGCGTCGACCGCGTGATCGACCGCTAGGCCGGACGCGGAGGGTGGGGTCAGTCCTCGGCGGGGAGGTCGGCGGTCAGGGCGCTGAGGAGGACCTCGCGGTCGGTGACGGTGGCTATCTGGTCGGCGAGCACGTAGACGGCGCCGGTGGGTACCAGGTCGGTGGAGACCTTGAGGTAGCCGGTGCGCAGCAGGCGGGCGGCCAGGTCGGCGGGGACGTCCGGTTCCTCGGTGCTGGCGGCCTCGATCAACTCGTCCAGGCTGCCGCCGGGGTCGGCGGTCGGCGCCTGCACCGTCACCGCATGGGGGTCACCCCGCTGCACGAGATCCACCGTTCCCACGTCCCGCCCGGCGACATCCACCACCCGCATCCCGGTGGTCACCCGCGAAACGATCCCCTGCTGATCGATCCCCTGCCTCTCCATCCCCCACCCCTTCCCGCCCCCCAACCCCCCTAAACCCACCCCACCAACCCCCTCCAGGCCGAGTTGATCAAGAGGTTTGCGTCGCGGATGCGGCAAATCCAGACGCAAACTTCTTGATCAACACGTGCAGGGAGCGCGGGGTGGGGAGCGCGGAGCAGGGGGTGGGAGGGAGGAGGGGGGGTGGTGTTAGGGGGATGGGGGGCGGGGGGAGAGTTCGCGCCAGGGGTCGGCGGGGTGGAGCAGGGCGCGGACGGTTTCCTCGGCGTCGTCGAGGGTGTCGTGCTCGTAGAAGCGGGAGACGCCCTCGGCGCCGCCGGCTCGTTGTTCGACATACCACCGGTCGGCGTCCGTTCGGAGGAAGACGTCCCGCCGGGCCAGCCGCCCCCATTTCCCGTTCCACCAGTGCTTTCGCTGCTCCATGGCCACGGACTCTATCGAACATGTGTTCGATTCAGGATGGCGCCTGGTGGCATTCCCCGTACGGGTGACCTGCGGGTGTCGGGTTCAGCGCCCGCTGGGCGGTTCCTCCCGCGAGCCGAGTACGTCGTCCAGGGCGCTGCGCTGCTGAGCCGGGGTGGTCCGGCCGGACGCCACCAGAGCGTCGCGGATCTCGGTGAGCAGCTTGACCTCCTCGCTCGGCGCGGAAGGCGGCGGCTCCTCGCCCCGCTTGCGGCGCTCGGCGAGCTTGTTCATCGGGAAGACGACCAGGAAGTACAGCGCCGCCGCGGTGAGCAGGAAGGTGATCAGGGCGTTGACGAAGGCGACCCAGTCGAACGGGATGCCCTGGATCGTCGGTGCGCTGCCCTCCAGCCCCTTGTCGCTGCGGGTGATCAGGACCACGAAGAGCCGGATCAGCGGCTCCAGGAACGACTTGGTGAGCTGGGTGACCACACCCGTGAACGCGGCACCGATGACGACACCGACCGCCAGGTCGACGACGTTGCCGCGCATGATGAAGTCTTTGAAACCCTTGAGCATTCGTACTCCTGAGGTGTCCCGGGTTCGTCAAGGACAACCTATGCCCCGGGATCGGGCTCCAGAAATGCGCCGGCCTCCCGGGCGGCGAGATCCGGGTCACCAGCCCGGATCGCGGCCACCAGGCGGGCGTGGTCGACGTGCCGGTCCGGGGTCAGGGCCCCGCCCATCGCCTGGGTGACGGTGCTGCGCATGGCGGCGCCGATGGAGGCGTACAACTCGGCGAGCATGTCGTTGTGCGCCGCCGCGACCACCGCGGTGTGCAGCGCCGCGTCGGCCTCGACGAACTCGGCGACCCGGCCGCCGCGCCAGGCCGCCTCGCGGGCGGCCAGCGCCTCGTCGAGGGCGGCCAGGTCCTCAGGCGTACGCCGACGAGCGGCCAGCCGGGCGGCCTCCACCTCGAAGGCACGCCGTACCTCGATCACCTCGGTCATCCGGTCGTCGGTGAGCCGTCGGGCCACCACGGGTGCCAGTTCGTCCGTGGAGATGACGTACGTGCCGGAGCCCTGCCGGCATTCCAGGACCCCGGCGTGGGCCAGGGCCCGGACGGCCTCCCGTACGGTGTTGCGCCCCACGCCGAGGGCCTCGACCAGTTGCGGCTCGGTCGGGATCCGGCTGCCTACCGGCCACTCGCCGGCCAGGATGCGCTGCCGCAACTGCGTGATCGTCTCCTGGATCCGCCGTCCCCGGGGCGGCACCGGGGCGGAATCGACTGCCGGTGGCACTGGTCACCACCTCTCGCCGGAATTCATCCCATGATTGTAGGTTCGAAGTCATGCCTCCGTCACCCGTCCCCGCTGCGGCCACCACCACCGCCGACGGGTCGACCACCCCGGACAAGACCACCGCCGACGGGTCGACCACCCAGGGCATGACCACCACGCCGCGCCTCCACGGTGGCCTGCTGGTGCTGGTCGGGATGCTGCTCGTGGCGCTCAATCTGCGGGCCGCCGTCACCAGCCTCGGTGCCCTGCTCGACGAGGTACGCGTCGGCCTGGCCCTGTCCGGCACCCTGGCCGGCTTCGTCACCACCCTGCCCACCATCGCCTTCGCCGCGCTGGGGGCGGCCACCCCCTGGCTGGTCCGCCGACTGTCCGCAGCCCGCCTGCTGGTCCTGGGGATGCTGGCCCTCGCCGTCGGTCAGGTGTGGCGGGTGGTCACCGACTCCGCGGTGGTGTTCCTGCTCACCAGCGCGCTCGCGCTGGCCGGCATCGCGGTGGCGAACATCCTGATGCCGATGCTGGTGAAGCAGTACTTCCCGCACCGCACCGGGCTGGTCACCGGGGCGTACACGATGGCGTTGGTCACTGGCACGACGGTGGCCGCCGCCGCGGCGGTGCCGGTGGCGCACGCCTTCGGCTCCTGGCGGGCAGGGCTGGGGGTCTGGGCGGGGATGGCGGCGGTCGCCGTACTCCCGTGGTTGCCGGCGGCGCTGCGTAGCCAGGGCGCGGCGCGGCGGGCGACCCGGGGTACCACCGGCGCCCGACTGATCGTCCGCCCCGGCCGTACCCGGCTCGGCTGGGCGATGGCGGTCTACTTCGGCACCCAGTCGCTCAGTGGGTACGCGATCATGGGCTGGCTGGCCCAACTCTTCCGGGACTCGGGTTTCCGGGCCCAGGACGCCGGACTGCTGCTCGCCGGGGTGACCGCCCTCGGGGTGCCGATCGCGATGTTGATGCCGACCCTGGCCGGCCGGATGAGCAACCTGCGTCCGCTGGTGTTCGCCCTGACGGCCGCCTCGACGGCGGCCTATCTGGGCCTGGCGTTCGCGCCCCGGGACGCGGCCTTGCTCTGGGTGCTGCTGTTGGCCTGCGGTCAGGGGGCGTTTCCGCTGATCCTGACCACCATCGGGCTGCGGGCCCGTACCGCCGACGGCACGGTCGCCCTGTCGGCCTTCGCGCAGAGCACGGGATATGTGATCGCCGCGTTGGGACCGCTACTGGTCGGCATCCTCTACGAGGCCACCGGAGGCTGGACGGCGCCGCTCGGTCTGCTGCTGCTGGCTCTGGCGGTGCAGACGGGTGCGGGAATGGTCATCGCTCGTCCCGGATACATCGAGGACGAGCGATGATGGGTCGGAGTCAGGAGGAGGCCGGTGTGGCCTCGCCCGCCACCGCCTGGTCGACCGTGGGGTAGGTGTGCAGCACCTCTACCAGGCCGCTGACCTCAAGGATGCGCAGCACCCCACGCTGCGGTGCGGCCAGCCGGACCACTCCGCCGGCCTCGTCGCAGCTGTTCTTGGCACGAACGAACACCGACAGACCGGTGGAGTCGCAGAACGAGACCTCCGACAGGTCGAAGACCAGCCGGCTGCGCCCCTTGTCGAGCAGGTCGGTGATCTGGTCCTGCAACTGCGGCGCGGTGGCCATGTCCAGTTCGCCCGCGACCGCCACAACGACCATGTCACCGCGCTGTTCCGTGTGCACCGTCAAGGACATTCGCCAGACCTCCTGTTTATCGGTGGAACGGTATCCCACCGGAGCCCCGGTACGCAGAACGGGCACGAGATCGAGTGCCCCGCCGGCCTTCACTTGCTGTGGGGCAAGTAGTTTTCGGGTCGGCGGTGATAGAGTCCGGCCGGTCCGGATCGAGGGGGTTATGTCATGGCGTTGAGCACTGACGAAAGCGGCCGGCTGGCTGGCCTGCTAACCAGCCATGTCGATCAGGTCACGCAACGGTGGACCGAGGTCGTCGCGGCGCAACTGCGTGGCCGCCTCAGCCAGACCGAACTGCGTCAGCAGGTGCAGGAAATGCACCGCGCCCTGGTAGAGGCGCTGGGTAAGGGCGCTGCCGACCTGGCCGCCGAGGAGGCCACCGAGCTGCGCGCGGTCCTCGTCGAGCTGTCCCGGGGACAGGCCCGCCAGGGCTTCTCCGCCGCCGAGACCGCTACCGGTGTGTTCGCTCTCAAGGACGCCCTGTTGAGCGCGATGGAGGCCGACGAGAGCGCCGGGACCCTGCGCGACTACGTCGCCTTCGGCACCCTGGTCGACCAGATGGGCCTGTTCACCTTCGAAAGCTTCGTACGAACCCGGGAAAGTCTGATCGCCGACCAGGCCGAGCAGTTGCTGGAGCTGTCCACTCCGGTGGTCAAGCTCTGGGAAGGCGTGGTGGCGGTGCCGCTGGTCGGCACCCTCGACTCGGCACGCGCCCAGGTGGTCATGGAGCGACTGCTACAGACCCTGGTGGACACCGGCTCGCCGTACGCGATCATCGACATCACCGGGGTGCCGGCGGTGGACACCCAGGTCGCGCAGCACATCCTGAAGACCGTGGTGGCCGCCCGGCTGATGGGCGCCGACTGCATCATCTCCGGCATCCGACCCCAGATCGCCCAGACCATCGTCGCGCTGGGCATCGAGTTCGGTGACATCGCCACCAAGGCCAGTCTGGCCGACGCGCTGCGCCATGTGCTGCGGCTCACCGGCGTCGAGACCGGTCGCCGCCAGCCGCGTCGGGAGGCGTGATGGACCGGGTGCCGATCCTCAAGATCGGCGACATCCTGCTGGTCTCCATCCAGGTAGACATGTCCGACCAGACGGCCATCGCCCTCCAGGAGGACCTGGCCGAGCGGATCGTCGCCACCGGCTGCCACGGGGTGATCATCGACATCACCGCGCTGGACATCGTGGACTCCTTCGTCGGACGGATGCTGTCCACCATCGCCTCGATCTCCCGGGTGCTCGACGCGGAGACGGTGGTCGTCGGGATGCGTCCGGCGGTCGCCATCACCCTGGTCGAGTTGGGACTGTCCCTCAACGGCATCCGTACTGCGCTGAACGTCGAGCGGGGCATGGAACTCATCGCGGCCAACCGCGACGACCAGTACGACGAGCACGACGAGGGTCTGGACACCGAGCTGACGGCGTCGCCGTGACCAGCGGCGTCGACCTGAGCCGGCCGCAGGCGCAGACGGTCGGCAGCGACGAGGACGTGGTACGCGTCCGGCAACTGGTGCGTACGGTGGCGGTGGCCGTCAAGCTCTCCCTGGTCGACCAGACCAAGGTGGTCACCGCGGCCAGCGAACTCGCCCGCAACACCCTGGTCTACGGCGGCGGTGGCACGGTCGAGGTGGCCGTTGTGGACAACGGCCGCCGTCCCGGCATCAGCATCGTCTTCGCCGACTCCGGGCCGGGCATCGTCGACCTGGACCTCGCCCTGACCGACGGGTACACCACCGGTGGCGGTCTGGGCCTGGGCCTCAGCGGAGCCCGGCGGTTGGTGGACGAGTTCGACATCCAGACCGCCCCCGGCCAGGGCACCAGGATCACCATCACCAAGTGGTCCCGGTGACGGCCGAACCGGTCTCCGACCGGGGCACCTGGTTCCGGGTGGAGACCGGCAGCACCGGCAGCGCGGTGCGACGGGCCGCCGAACGCCTGGGCGGGCAGTTGGGGCTGCCCAACAGCCGGATCGCCGACCTGGCCATCGTCGCGGCGGAGTTGACCAGCAATCTGATCAAGCACGCCGAGGACGGGGTGTTGCTGGTCCGGCCGGTACGCCGCGAACTGGACGCCGGGGTGGAACTGATCGCGGTCGACTCCGGGCCCGGCATGGCCGATCTCACCGACTCCGCCCGCGACGGTCATTCGACCACCGGCACCCTCGGCATCGGTCTGGGGGCGATCGTCCGGCAGTCCAGCTGGTTCGACGCGTACTCGCGGCCGGGCCGAGGAACGGTCATCGTCGTGCAGGTGTTCGCCGACCCGGTGACCGAACGGCCCTGGGCCGGCGGCCTCACCCGGCCGCTGACCGGGGAGACGGTCAGCGGAGACGGATACGCCTGGCGGATCGTCGGCGAACGCCGTCAGCTGCTGGTCACCGACGGCCTGGGGCACGGGCCGTTGGCCGCCGCCGCCACCGACGCCGCCCTTGCCGCCTTCCGGGCCGCCCCGGCATCCGCCCCGGCCGAGGTGGTCGGCCATCTGCATCAGGCCCTGTCGCACACCCGTGGCGCGGCGCTGGCCGTGGCCGAGCCGGACCCGGCGACCGGGTTGCTGCGCTACGCCGGACTGGGCAACATCAGCGGGGTGGTGGCCACCGGGGACGGTCGGCAGCGGGGACTGGTCTCCCTGCCCGGTATCGCCGGACATCAACGCCCGACAATCCGCCAGTACGAGTATCCGTTCGACCCCGGCAGCCTGCTGGTCATGCACAGCGACGGGGTGGTCGACCGCTGGCGGCTCGCCGACCACCCCGGACTGGCCGGGCGGTCACCGTTGGTGGTGGCCGCCACCCTGTTGCGCGAGGCCGGCCTCCGGCGCGACGACGCCGGGGTGTTGGTGGCGAGGTCCTGGTGATGGGTGACGAACCGCTGTTGCAGATGACCCTGCGGGTGGAGCAGGACATCTTCGTGGTTCGCCAGCGCGGCCGGGAGGTCGCCACCGCGGTCGGCCTGGAGCACCAGGACCAGGTCCGGATCGCCACCGCCCTGAGCGAGGTGGCCCGGGATCTGCTACGCAGTGTCGGCGGCGCCGATGTGGTGTTCGCCATCGCCGACACCCCGGATGGGCGACACCACCTGCGGGTCGACCTCATTCCGGTCGGTCCACTGCCACAGGGGCGGTACGAGCCGCAGTCGGGTGCGGTGGCGCGCCTGGTGGACACGTTGACCGTGATGGCTCCGGCGGGGGATACGGTCGTGAGAATGTCACGACGTATCCCGGTGACCGCGCAAGCGCTCACGCCACCGCGTCTCGAGCGCCTGCGTACCCAACTCGGGCAGAGTGCACCGGGCACTGCGGAGGAGGAACTCGCCGCCCAGAACTCGCAGCTGATCGCCGCCCTGGACGAGGTACGCACCCAACGCGACGAACTGGCGCGGCTCAACGAGGAACTGGAGCAGACCAACCGGGGCGTACTGGCGCTCTATCATCAGCTCACGGACGAGCTGGAGGAGACCAACCGGGGTGTGGTGGCCCTGTATGCCGAGTTGGACGAGAAGTCCGTGCAGCTGCGCTCGGCCAGCGAGTCGAAGAGCCGGTTCCTGGCCAATGTCAGCCACGAGTTGCGGGCCCCGGTGACCGCGATCATCGGGCTGGCCCGGTTGCTCACCGATTCCGCCTCCGACCCCCTGACCGTGGAGCAGGAACGCCAGGTCGGCCTGATCCGATCCTCGGCCTCGGATCTGCTCTCGCTGGTCAACGAGTTGCTGGATCTGGCCAAGGCGGAGTCGGGTCGACTGGAGCCGAACTGGACCGAGGTGGATCTGCGGGCCCTCTTCGGCCAGCTACGTGGCACCCTACGGGCCCTGCACGCCGCCTCCGAGGTGGAGTTGGTGGTGGAGGAACCACCCGCCCCCGCCACCATCCGCACCGATGAGATGCTGCTCGCCCAGGTGCTGCGCAACCTGCTGCACAACGGTCTGAAGTTCACCACCCGGGGTGAGGTGCGGCTGCGCGCCGCGCGTTCCGGCGACAACTGGAAACTCGTCGTCTCCGACACCGGCGCAGGCATCCCCGCAGAGTTGCAGGACCGGGTGTTCGAGGAGTTCTACCAGGTGCCGGGCCCCTCCCGAGCCGGCGGCACCGGCCTGGGTCTGCCGTACGCCCGACGGTTGGCCACCCTGCTGGGCGGCACCCTCGAACTGTCCAGTGAGGTGGGCCGGGGCAGCACCCTGACGGTCGCACTGCCGGCGAACGGGATGTGACATGGACTCCCCGCCGACCGTACTGGTGGTCGACGACAGCCGGACCAAGCGCTACCTGTTGGTGAACTGGCTGACCCGGGCCGGGTTCACCGTTATCGAGGCCCAGAACGGCAGCGAGGCCCTGCGCCAGGTCGAGGTGGATCCGATCGACCTGGTAGTCCTCGACGTTCGGCTGCCGGACCTCAGCGGGTTCGAGGTCTGCGAACGGATCAAGTCGGTCCGCCCCGCCCTGCCGGTGATTCACGTGTCGGCGCACGCCATCGACACCGCCGACCGCGCCCAGGGCCTCACCCGGGGGGCGGACGCGTATCTGGCGGAGCCGATCGACCCGGAGGAACTCGTCGCCACCGCCCACGCGGTGCTGCGCTACTACCAGGCCCGGCAGCGCGCCGAACTGCTCGCGGAACGACTCACCGGGCTGGCGGACACCACGGTGGCGGTACATGCCGCACCGAACTTCGCCCGGCTGCTGGAGCAGGCGGCGGCCGGCACCGCGGAGATCTTCAAGAGCCCCGCTGCGGTGATCGCCGAGACCTTCGACGGTGACTGCATCGCCGGGGTCTGCGCCGGCCCGGGTGCCCCCAGCCGCATCGTGCCGTGGACCGTCGACGACAGCGACACACCGGTCGGCGCCACCGTCCGGGTGCAGGACCCGGGCGACTGGGCCCTGGTGGACTGGCCGGCGGGGGACTCGGTGACGGTGGCCGCCGGTCGGCTGCGCGATGACCGGGCCCCGCTCTACGTCGTGGTGCCGACCGCCACCCAGACCGCCCGTACCCCGGTGCTTCGTCAACTGGCCCAGGCGGTGGCCTCCGCTGTCGAGGCCCAGCGCTCCTTCGACGAGGAGCACCGCATCGCGGTGACCCTGCAACGCAGTCTGCTCCCGCAACGCATCCCGACGATCGCCGGGCTGGATCTGGCCGTCCGCTACGAGCCTGCCAGCGCCCGTACCGAGGTGGGTGGCGACTTCTACGAGCTGGTGATGCTCGATGGTCACCTGCTGATGGCGATCGGCGACGTGGCGGGCCACTCGCTGCACGCCGCGACCGTGATGGCCGAGCTGCGGCACGCACTGCGGGCGTACGCGGTGGAGGGGCACCAGCCGGGTGAGATCCTGCACCGGGTCAACGAGCTGATGCGTACGCTGCTGCCCACCGAACTGGCCACCATCTGTGTACTGCTGCTCGACCCGGCCACCGGGCAGGTCAGGCTGGCCAGCGCGGGCCACCTGCCGCCGTTGATCAGCATGGACGGCAAGACCGAGTACGTGCACCACTCCGCACCGTTGCTCGGGGTACGGGCACCGCGCCCCGCCGACCTGGAGTTCGTGCTGCCGCGCGGGGCGACGATCGTCTTCTACACCGACGGCCTCATCGAACGGCGCGACGTCACCATCGACGAGGGCCTGACCGCATTGGCGGCCTGTGCTGTGCGGGTGGACGCCGACCTTGACCGATTCTGTCAGCGCCTGCTTGACGAACTGGCCCCCGACGAGATCCAGGACGACGTCGCCGTGGTGGCACTCCGTCGGCATTGAGTGACCAGGGCAGGCTCAAGTGGCAGGAAGGGTCAGGGGCGGGTAGCGTCGCTTACGGTGTCCGAAAAACACCACGTCGAGGTTGGCATGTTCCGCTCTGTCCTCCCCGGCGCCGGATTGACGGTGGCAACCTCTCCGGCCCACAAGACGCCCTTCGCCAGGGCAGGGACCGAGTCATCACATGAACGAACTGCTGCGATTGGATCACCACGATGTGCGGCCGGGCATCCGGCACGTGACCCTGACCGGCGAGGCCGACCTTTCCACCATCGAGCAACTTCAGCATGACCTCGGACGGCTGTCGGCACCCCGGTGGGTCAGGCACCTGAAGCTCGATCTGAAGATGTTGCGGTTCCTCGACTGCGCCGCGTTCGCCGTCCTGTTGAGGATCAGAGAGACGGCCCTGATGCGCGGGCAGCGGGTGACCGTCACCGCCGCCCGAGGCGGCCCGGCGCGGGTCATCACGCTCAGCGGCAGCGGGCACCTGTTCAGCCACTCCGACGTTGTCCAGATCAGCCTTTCCCACCGACCCGCCGGCCGTGACCTCGTCGCGCTCGCGTGAACCGCCGACAGGCCGAGCTTCAGCCGGGGTTGGCCCGCAGGTAGGTAAGCGCGGCCAGTACCCGCCGGTTGGTGTCGTCGTCCGGCGGCAGGCCGAGCTTGGCCAGGATGTTGCCGATGTGCTTGCCGACGGCGGCCTCGGTGACGTGCAGCCGGGCGGCGATTGCCGCGTTGGACCGGCCCTCGGCGACCAGCACCAGCACCTCCCGCTCCCGTGCGGTCAGGGCGGCCAGGGGGTCGCGGGGGCGGTTCAGCAGCCGCCGGACCACGTCCGGATCGACCACCGTGCCGCCCGCTAAGACGGTCCGCAGGTTGTCGACGAACTCGGTGACCTCGGCCACCCGGTCCTTGAGCAGGTAGCCGACCCGGCGGCCCTCGGCGCTGTCCAGCAGGGCGGCGGCGTACTCCGGCTGCACATGCTGACTGAGCACCACCACGGCCAGGTCGGGCTGCTCGGCGCGGAGCTCGACGGCCGCGCGCAGCCCATCGTCGCGGTGCCCCGGAGGCATCCGGATGTCGGTGACCACCAGGTCGGGCCGGTGCGTGCGGACCGCCTCCCGCAGCGCCGGGGCGGTGCCGACGGCATCGAGCACCTCGAAGCCGAACCGGGCGAGCAGCGCGGTCAACCCTTCCCGCAGCAGCACCTCGTCCTCGGCGAGCACGACCCGGATCACCCCGACCACGGTAGTTCCACCCGCAGCACCGTCGGGCCGCCGGTCGGGCTCGACAGCAGGAGTCGCCCGTCGGCGGCGGCTACCCGGTCGGCCAGCCCGGTCAGGCCGGTGCCGTGGGCCGGATCCGCGCCACCCCGCCCGTCGTCGGTGACCTCGACGACCAGATCGCCTGCGGTGTCGGTGAGCCGGACCTGAGCGCGGGTCGCCTCGGCGTGCCGGGCGACATTGCCGAGCGCCTCCGACACCACGAAGTACGCCGTCGTCTCCGCCGCCTCCGGCAGGGGTCCCGGCAGGTCGGCGTGCACCTCGACCGGTACGGGCGAATCCTCGGCGAGTTCCCGCACCGCACCGGCCAGCCCGAGATCGGTGAGGCTCTGCGGGCGGATGCCCCGGACGATCTGCCGCAACAGCACCATCAGGCTCTTGGCCTGCTCATGCGCGATGTCCAGGGGCCGGGCTGCCGGCGAATCATCGGGTACGTCCAGCCGGGCCAGGCCGATCTGAAGGCCGAGGTTGGTAAGCCGAGGCTGGGCGGCGTCGTGCAGGTCGCGCTCGATGCGCCGACGTTCCGCCTCGTACGCGTCGACCAGGCGCGCCCGGGAGCGGGTCACCTCGTGCAGCGCCGCGCCGTCCGGGTCACGCCGCAACAGCCACCGGGCGGCGGCACCCTGGCCTGCGGCGAGCGCACCGGCCGCGTACCACAGCACCGGCAGCAGCAGCACGCCGACGATCGCGTACGGTGCGGCCTGCGCGGGTGTCTCCGCGGTGTTCCAGAGCACCACCACCGTGTCGCCCGGCCTGACCATGAACGGGCTGACGATCAGCAGGACGTCCAGCGTCACGAGGCCAGCGAACAGCCAGTACGCCACGGGCACGGCACCGCCGAGGAAGAACAGGTAACCGGCCTCCCGCCAGGCCGCGCTGGTGGTGTACCGGGCGGTGAGACCAGGCCACGGCACTCGCGGCAGCGGACGGTCGTCGATCAGGCCGAGCCGGTAGCGTTCGAACGCCGACACCGGGACGCTGAGCAGCGGTGCCAGCGCCAGTATGGTCAACGCGCCGATGGCCAGGGCCACGCCGAGCGCCAGCGACACCTGCCGCCCGTCGCGTACCGCATTCATAGCGGCAACCAGCGGCGCCAACACCACGAGCAGCCCGAGCGAGAGTACGCCGGCCAGCGGCACGCTGGTCAGCAGATAGGCCAGGGCCCGCCACGGCCAGCCGGTCAGCGGATATCGGCGATGGCGCAGGGCCTGGGCGAGGTGGGTCGCCGGTACCGGTGTCATGCCGACGACGCTAGTGATGCGGCCGGGCCAGCCCCAGCCGACTGGATCCACTTCTTGGGTATACCTGGCCCCACCCCGGCTCCGGTCCCCAGTGGTATGGCGCGCCCGGCCGGTGAGGGCTGGACTGGCGGCATGTTCTCGCACCGATTCGGTTCCTGTGCCCTGCTGCTGGCCGGGCCGCTGTTCGCCGTGGGTAACGCGGTGACCGCCCTGGCCTGGCGGCAGCCGCCCTTCGACTGGCGTACCCACAACATCAGTGACCTGGGGCATGTCACCTGCGGCCTCTGGGACCCCAGCCGACCGCGGCAGGTCTGCTCGCCGTGGCATCCGCTGATGAACGGCACCTTCATCCTCACCGGTCTGCTGATCGCCGTCGGCCTGCTGCTCACCTGGTCGGCGCTCGGTGGCGGGCTGGCCGTACGGGCGGCTCAGCTCGCCGCCCTGGCGGCTGCCGGCGGGTACGTCCTGGTCGGGGTCTATCCGTCGGATGTCGACGAGAACCTGCACGTTCTCGGCGCGGCCCTGGTGTTCGGGGCGGGCAACCTGGCACCGCTGCTGGCCGCGCGGCCGCGTCGCGCCGCGGTGCCGGGGTCGGTGTGCCGACTCGGCCTGGTGCTGGGCCTGATCGGGCTGGCGGGGACGGTGCTCTTCCTGGCCCAGGTGGATCTCGGGTTCGGGGTCGGTGGGATGGAGCGGGTGGCCGTGTACCCCTTCCTGATCTGGCTGGTCGTGCTCGGCGGCTGGTGGCTGTCGGGGCGGCGGGGGCCCTCAGTTCGGGCTGAAGAGGCCGGCGGACCAGGCGATGGCCAGCCCGACCAGCCCTGAGCAGCAGCAGACCAGCAGGGCGGCGGTGGCCAGGCCGAGACTCAACCAGACCGGCCCGCGCCGCGCAGGGGTCGGCTCGGTGTCACTCATCCGGGTGAGTCTATGCACCGGTACGCGGGGGTCTGTCTCCCTCAGCGAGCCTGTGCCGACCCGTCCGGGCCCTGGGATCGGGCCCGGACGGGCGGTCAGGTCAGGCGCGGCCGAAACGGTCCAGGATCCAGGCGTTGATGAACGCCTCCTCCCGCCAGGCGTCGTAGCGCCCACTGGGGCCGCCGTGACCGGCCTCCATCTCGGTCTTGAGCAGGTAGTCGCCCCGGGGGGCGACGGTGCGTAGCCGGGCGATCCACTTCGCCGGCTCGTGGTAGAACACCCGGGTGTCGTTGAGGCTGGTCATCGCGAGGATCGCCGGATAGTCCAGGGGCGCCACGTTCTCGTACGGGGTGTACGACTTCATGTAGGCGTACACCTCCGGGTCGGCCAGCGGGTTGCCCCACTCCTCCCACTCGGTGACGGTCAATGGCAGCGAGGGGTCGAGGATCGTGTTGAGGGCGTCCACGAAGGGCACCTGCGCGACGATGCCGGCGAAGGCGTCCGGGGCCAGGTTGGCGACCGCGCCCATCAGCAGCCCCCCGGCGGAGCCGCCGCGCGCTACCAGCCGGTCCGGTGCGGTCCAGCCGGCCTTCGCCAGGTGCCGGGCGCAGGCTACGAAGTCGGTGAAGGTGTTCTTCTTGGCCAGCATCTTGCCGTGGTCGTACCAGCGTCGGCCCAGTTCACCGCCGCCCCGGATGTGGGCCACCGCGAAGATCACCCCACGGTCCAGCAGGGACAGCCGGGCTACCGAGAACCAGGGGTCCATGCTGGCCTCGTACGACCCGTAGCCGTAGATGACGCAGGGGGCCGAGCCGTCGCGGGGGGTGCCCCGACGGTAGACCAGCGAGATCGGCACCCGGGTACCGTCGTCGGCCAGGGCCCACTCCCGCTGCTGCTCGTAGTCCTCCGGCTGGTAGGGCCGCCCGTCCGGGCCGGGCAGCACCGGACGGCGCCGCAACAGGGTCAACTCCTGGGTGGCCAGGTCGTAGTCGTACACCGAGTCGGGGATGAGCAACGAGGTGTAGCGCAGCCGGAGGCGGTTCGTGCGGTACTCGGGGTTGCCGTCCAGAGCCACGGTGTGCAGCGGTTCCGGGAACTCGATGTCGTGGGCCTCGCCGCCGTCGAGCGGCACCACCCGCAGGCCGGTCAGGCCGTTGCTGCGCAGCGTGACGACCAGGTGGTCGGCGAAGGCGTCGACCGATTCCAGTCGGGTGCCGGGGGAGTGCTCGATCATGGGCACCCAGTCGCCCGGGGCGTCCGCCGAGGTGTACGCCAGGGCGAAGTCCTCGGCGCCGTCGTTGTGCAGGATCAGGAACCGGTGCCCGTGGTGTTCCACGGAGTACTCGACGCCCTGCCGACGGGGTGCGATCACCGCAGGTTCGCCGGTCGGGTTGTCGGCCGGGATGACCCGTACCTCGCTAGTGATCTTGCTGGCGATGTCGATCAGGATGAACCGCTCCGAGCGGGTCAACTCGACCCCCACCCAGAAGCGTTCGTCCTCCTCGGCGTGCACCACCACGTCGTCGTCGGCGGCGGTGCCCATCAGGTGGCGCCAGACCCGGTGCGGCCGCCAGGCCTCGTCCACGGTCACGTAGAACAGCACCGAGGCGTCGGTCGACCAGGCCGTGCCGTAGAAGGTGCCCGGGATCTCGTCGGGCAGCAGTTCCCCGGTGGTGAGGTCCTTGATCCGCAGGGTGAACCGCTCGTCGCCGGAGAAGTCCGTGGAGTAGGCCAGGAAGCGCCCGTCGGGGCTGACGTCGAAGGCACCCAGGGCGAAGAAGTCGTGCCCCTCGGCCAGCAGGTTGCCGTCGAGCAGGATCTCCTCACCCTCCAGCGGGGCGCCGTCGGCGCTGATCGGGGGGGTGGTCTCGCCGTCGCGGACGGCCCGCCGACAGTGCACGCCGTACTGCCGGCCCTCCACGGTGCGGGTGTAGTACCAGTACCCGCCCTTGCGGGTCGGTACCGACAGGTCGGTCTCCTGGGTACGCCGACGGATCTCCTCGAAGAGTTCGGTACGAAGCCCGGACAGGTGGGCGGTGCGCTGCTCGGTCCAGGTGTTCTCGGCCTCGAGGTAGGCGATGGTGTCCGGGTCGTCCTTCGCGGCCAGCCAGGCGTACTCGTCGACGACGGTGTCGCCGTGGTGGACTCGCTCGGTGGGAACCCGCTTTGCCACGGGTGCGGGGGTCTCGGTGGTCACGGCGTCACGTTACCGGCCCTGCTCGGCTCCCGTACGCAGCAAAGACCTTCCGAATCGTTCGAACAGATGTACGATCACGGCATGGTGCCAGCACGTTCGACCGGTAGTTCCGGTGCCCTGGACATCGCCCGCCGCCTGACCGAGATCTGCGGTCCCCGCTTCGCCCGGTTCGCCGGCCCGGCCGACGAGGTGGCCGGGCGCCCGGCCCGCTGGGTGGCCGTGCCCGGCAGTGCCGACGCGGCCGCCCGGGTGCTCCAACTTGCCGCACGACACGACCTGGCCGTGGTCCCCCGGGGCGCGGGGACCAAGATCGACTGGGGTGCCCCGCCCGAGCGGTTGGACATCATGCTGGACACCGGGCGACTGGCCGGCATCGGGCACCGGCCGCCCGACCAGCGCACCGCCGAGGTCGGTGCCGGCACCCCCCTGCGCGCGGTCCAGGCCACCCTGGAACGCACCGGTCAACGTCTGGCGGTGGACGCCCCCTCGCCCGGTGCCACCGTGGGTGGGGTGCTCGCCGCCGACGAGGCAGGCCCGCTGCGACACCGGCACGGCACCGCCTGCGACCAACTCGTCAGCCTGCGTTACCTGGCCGCCGACGGGCAGTTGACCGAGGTCGACGGCGGGGCCGCCGGGCTGACCCAGGCCCGGCTGCTGTGCGGATCGGAGGGGGCGCTGGGCGTCCTGGTCAGCGCAACCCTGCGGGTTCAGGCCATGCCGGCCAGCCGGGTCTGGGTGACCCGACCGGTGTGGACACCACTGGAGGTGCACGACCTGATCCGGGCGGTGCTCGCCGCCCGCCTGGAACCGGCCGCGATCGAGCTCGACCTGCCGGCCGGGGGCAAGGACCGGCCACAGTGGGACCCTCGGACCGCCGCGATGGCCCGCCATCCCTCCATGACCGGTCGGTCCCCGGCCAGCCCGGGAGGAGCCGGGTCGTTGGTGGTGCTGCTGGAAGGCGGCCCCTCCGACGTGGCGGAGCGGAGCGAGCGACTGGTCTCCCTGCTAGGTGCCCGCACGACCGTGGCCCGGTCGGCTCCCGCCTGGTGGCGCAGCTATCCCTTCGCCCCGGGCGACACCGCCCTGCGGCTGGAAGTGCCCATCACCGATCTGCACGCGGCGGTGTACGCGCTGCGTGACGCGGCCGGGTCGCCGATCCCGGTCCGTGGCTCGGCCGGTCTGGGGGTGGTGCACGCCGCCCTGCCCGGGGTGCTGCCACCCGACCGGGTGGCAGCCATCCTGGCCGCCGTCCGCAGTGTGCTCCTCGCCCGCCAGGGCCGCTGCGTGGTGCTCTCCGCACCACCGGCCGTCCGGCGAGCCGTCGACCTCTGGGGCGAGTTGGTCGGCCTGGCCCGGCTCCGCGCGGTCAAGCAGCACCTGGATCCGGCGCACCGGCTGGCCCCCGGCCGCCTGCCCGGTGGCCTCTGAGCTGGGCCCGGGGTGGGGACCGAATCAGCCGGCGTCGTTGCGCAGGACGAGGATGGCGATGTCGTCGCGGGGCTCCTCCACGGAGAAGTTGATCGCGGTGGCGCGCAGCCGGGCCGCCACCACGTCGGCGGGGTAGCCGGCCAGGGGGGTGGCGGCGTCGCGCAGCCGGCCGATGCCGAACAGCTCCCGGCCGCGACGGCGCTCGGTCACCCCGTCGGTGTAGAAGACCAGGCAGTCACCGGGGCCCAGGGTGATCTCCGAGGATGGTGAGCTGATCGTGTCGAGCAGGCCCAGCGCGGTGCCACCGCTGCCGACGAAGGTGGCCGGGCCGCCACCGGAACGCAGCAGCAACGGCCGATCGTGCCCGGCCAGGTGCAGCCCGACGTCCAGCCGGCCGTCCGCACCGGGCGCGACCACGGCCAGCGCCAGGGTGCAGTACCGGCCGGCACCTCGCTCCACCAAGGTCTCGTTGAGCCGAGGCAGCAACTCCGGCAGCGGCTTCCCGTCACCGGCCAGCACCCGGATCACGTTCCGGACCAGCCCGGTCACCGTCGCGGCCTGCACCCCCTTGCCGGAGACGTCGCCGATCACCACCAGCCAGCACCCGTCCGGCAGCGGCACCACGTCGTAGAAATCCCCGCCGACGTCGGCGTCCCCGCCGGTCGGGACGTACTCGGCGGCGAAGCCGATGCCGTCCACCACCGGCAGCACCGGCGGCAGCAGGGACTGTTGCAGAGCCTGGGCTATCCGCCGCCGTTCGGCGTGGATGCGGGCGTTCTCGATGGCCAGAGCCGCCCGCCGGGCCACATCCTCCAGCACCGCGATCTCGTCCGGGTCGTGTCGGTGCCGCTGGTGTCGCCCCACGGCCAGGGTGCCGAGGCGCTGACCCCGGGCGATCAGGGGTACGGCGAAGCCCTCCATCGGCACACCCAAGGGGGTCTGGGTGCCGTTGCGGCTGGCCTCGCGCAGCCGGGCCTGGACGGAGTCCGGACCGGTCTGCCGCAGGATCGCGTGCAACTGCGGCAACATCGCCTCATCGGCGTGGGTGGCGGCGGCCAGGCGCAGCCGACCCCACTCGTCGGTGGTGTGCACCGCGCACCACTGGCCGAGTCGGGGCACCACCAACTGCGGGACGAGGGCCATGGTCAGCTCCACGTCCAGGGACTGGGCGAGCAACTCGCTGGCCTCGGCGAGGAAGGTGAGCCAGGCCTGTCGGCGTACGTCGGCGCGGCGCAGCCGGTCGTTCTCCAGGTGCAGCGAGAGCCGCTCGGCGGTCAACACCGCCAGCGGGCGGGCGTACGCGGTGGGCGCGGCATCAAGTTCCAGTTCCCCGGCGTACGGGCGGTGCACCGCCAACGGCACCCGGAGCAGGTCGTGACCGGTCCTTGGCGGCCGGCCGTAGCGGGCCAGCACCTGGAGTCCCTGCCCGTCCCCGCGATCCAGCCGCACCACCCCTCCGGCGGCACCGACCATCTCCGCCACCCGGGTCAGCAGGTTCGTGGCGAAGTCGGGCAGCGGATCCTCGGCGTAGGGATCCGGCAGGGTCTGCATCAGCAGACTCATCGCCCCGGCACTGGGGGCGGTGGTCGCTTCGGTACCGACCGGGTCGCCGGCCGTCGTCGTGGCGTCGTCCTCCGGATTGTGCCGGTCCAGCCGGAACCACACCCCCTTGCCGCTGGGCAGGTAGGTGGTGCCCCAGCGGCTGGCGAAGTGATCGACCAGCAGTAGTCCCCGGCCGCGTTCGGCCACTTCGTTGATCTCCGTTGCCGCGTTGCGTACCCCGACCGTGAGGTCGTCCACCGGGCCGGCGGCGAAGTCGGACACCGTCACGGTCAGCCCGGTAGCGTCGGCGCTCACCTCGACGTCCAGTTCGGTACGGGCGTGCTCGACGGCGTTCGTGGACAGCTCCGTGGTCAGCAGCAGTGCCTCGTTGAGCAGTTCGTCCAGGTTCGCCCCGGCGAGCACGGAGCGTACGACGGCACGCGCGGCTGCCGGCGTACGACGATCAGCCGGCAGCCGGACACGTCGCACATGCTCGTCTGGGCCTCCGGTCGCCGCGGGCCCCGCCTCCGCTGCCACCCTCGTATCCTCCACCGACACCCGTCCAGTACCAAACCGATCGGGGGTTCGCGTCCGCAACCGGGCGCGACGCGTCGTGGCGGTTTCGCGCTCACGGGGACAATGATGGGGTGGCCGGCGCAGGCCGGTTGACCCCGAGGTGAGCGAGGAACGATGACCACGGCGAAACAGTCGGCGACCGCGGAGATGAGCGTCGCCGACCACGAGGCGGTCCTCACCGAGCTGGCTGAGGCGCTGCGCCGGGTGCGCGGCGGTGACCTCAAGGTCCGGCTTCCCCGGCGCTCCGGCGCGGCCGGGGAGGTGGCGGACGCCTTCAACGACGTGGTGTCGCTCCAGGAGCGGCAGCATCTGGATCTACGGCGGATCAGCCGGATCGTCGGTCGTGACGGCCGGCTGACCGAGCGGCTGGACGAGGAGGGGTTGGACGGTTCGTGGGCGGAGGGCCAGCGGGCGGTCAACTCGTTGATCGACGACCTGGGTCGGCCCACCACGGAGATCGCTCGGGTCATCGTCGCGGTAGCCGACGGTGACCTCTCGCAGCACATGGCGCTGGAGATCGACGGCCGCCCACTGCGTGGTGAGTACCTGCGCATCGGCCGCACGGTCAACACCATGGTCGATCAGCTTTCCTCCTTCTCCAACGAGGTGACCCGGGTGGCCCGCGAGGTGGGCACCGAGGGCAAGCTGGGCGGCCAGGCCGACGTGCGCGGGGTCGCCGGCACCTGGAAGGACCTCACCGACTCGGTGAACACCATGGCCTCGAACCTCACCGGGCAGGTGCGGTCGATCTCCCAGGTGGCCACGGCGTTCGCCAAGGGGGACCTGAGCCAGAAGATCACCGTTAGCGCCCGGGGTGAGGTCGCCGAGCTGGCCGACACCATGAACTCGCTGACCGACACCCTGCGTCTCTTCGCCGAGCAGGTGACCCGGGTGGCCCGGGAGGTGGGCACCGAGGGCAAGCTGGGTGGTCAGGCCGAGGTGCCCAACGTGGCCGGCACCTGGAAGGACCTGACCGACAGCGTCAACTCGATGGCGTCCAACCTGACCGCTCAGGTGCGCAACATCGCCCAGGTGTCCACGGCGGTGGCCCGGGGCGACCTGTCGCAGAAGATCACCGTGGCGGCGCAGGGGGAGATCCTCGAACTCAAGGACACCGTCAACACGATGGTGGATCAGTTGTCGTCGTTCGCCGACGAGGTGACCCGGGTCGCCCGGGAGGTGGGCACCGAGGGCAAACTGGGCGGTCAGGCCCAGGTACGCGGGGTCTCCGGCACCTGGCGGGACCTGACCGAGAACGTCAACCAGCTGGCCGGCAACCTGACCAGCCAGGTGCGCAACATCTCCCAGGTGTCCACCGCGGTTGCCAAGGGTGACCTGTCGCAGAAGATCACGGTGGACGCCCGTGGCGAGATCCTGGAGCTCAAGGACACCGTCAACACGATGGTGGATCAGTTGTCGTCGTTCGCCGATGAGGTGACCCGGGTGGCCCGGGAGGTGGGCACCGAGGGCAAGTTGGGTGGTCAGGCCCAGGTGAAGGGGGTCTCCGGCACCTGGCGGGAC